>JBBDWO010000008.1 GCA_040902765.1 Acidimicrobiia bacterium
TGCGCCGCTGGCGCGTCACCACACAACTGTCGACCCCAAACCGCGAGAGATCACCTTCGGGGGGAGAGAGGTGAAAGCGCACTCCCCTCCCCTGTAGGGGGAGGTGGCAGCGGCCGTAGGCCGCCGACGGAGGGGGAGGCCAGACGCGTCGCGAGGACCACGGAGCGTTAGCCCTCCCCCCTCGCGCCTCGCCCCTCTACCCTCCCTCTATGCCTCCCCTGCTTTCCGTCGAGGGACTCCGGGTGTCGATCAACCGGGCCGGTGACGAGCGCGTCGTCGTGAATGGGATTGACCTGACCGTGGACGAGGGAGAGGCCCTCGTACTCGTGGGTGAATCCGCATCCGGGAAGAGCCTCATCGCCTGCGGGGTGGTCGATCTCCTCAGTCCCGGAGCGCGGGTGGTCGGTGGTCGCACCGTTTTCGAGGGCCACGTGCTTCAGGACCTCCCCGATGCCGATTGGCGGCGGCTGGTCGGGATGGGGATCGGGGTGATGTTGCAGGACGCCATCGGGTCGCTGTATCCGATGGACCTGATCGGATTGCAGTCCGGTGAGGTGCTCGGGGCCCACGGCGAAGAACTCAGCCAGGAGGAGGTCGCCGAGCGGGTCCACGATGCCTTCGGCGAGGTCGCCCTGCCCAAGCGGCGGATGATGGGCGCCTACGCCGACGAGGTGTCGCGTGGTCAGGCTCAGCGGGCGATGCTGGCTGCGGCCCTGCTGTCGGCCCCCCGACTTCTCATCGCCGATGAGCCCCTCTCGGGTCTCGACGTCACTGTGGCCCAGCAGGTCCTCGCCCTCATCGACGACCTGAGGCGTAAGCGGGGCATGGGCCTGCTCCTGGTGACCCACGACATGGCGGTAGCGGCGGGGGTCGCCGATCGGGTGGCCGTGGTGTACGGAGGTGCGATCGTCGAGGAGGGTCCGGTCGACGAGATCTTCTTCAGGCCCAAGCATCCGTACACGGCGGGCCTGCTCGGGTCGGTACCGGGTCTCGGGCTCGGGCGGTTGCGGCCGATCGAAGGCGAGGCCCCTGACCTGTTCGAGTTACCGCGGGGATGTTCCTTCGCCAATCGATGTGAGTTCGCCGTCGACCGGTGCCGCCTGGAGACCCCGGTGGCGCGTCCGGTCGGATCCGTCAGTGTCGCCTGCCACCGAGCCGAGGAGCTGTCCCTCGTCGGGGTGGGTTGACGGTCACTCGACGACGGACACCGGTGCGTCGCCGACCGGGATGGGCGGGCTGGAAACCGGGCTGAATGAGAGCCACTCCACGTGCCCGTGAAGGTTCAGTGCCAGATCCAAGCCGGTCGAGATTGGAGACTCGCCGCCGCCCAGGTAGAAGGCCATTTCCCCACTGGATTGCCATGCTCCGTGGGTGATCGACACATTCCCTAAGTTCCCGAAGACCTGTTCCTGCCCGGTGCGGGCGTAGAGCCAGACGTTGACCCCGGCGTCGGGTGAGCCCGCATGGAGCGAGAGGCTGACGCGGGCGACCCGATCGTCGGGACCGACCGTCCAGTGCAAAGAGCCGCCCTCGGGGGACAGCGTGAGGTCGATCAGACGGAACTCGGTGCCGTCCGCAGTGCGGTACTCGACGTCGAGGTCGTCAATCGTCTTCGGACTCCCGTCGACCGGCAGCACCACGCCCGGTACGCTGAGTGCGACGTTCTCGAACTTCGGAAGTCCGAGGGCGGTGTGCTGGATCGCGTCGACGTCGTCCGGTCCGTACGCGCCGGGTTCGAAGCTCACCGTCAGGTAGCCGGGGACCAAAGAGTCGATCGCTTGGTCCACTGACGAAATCCGGGTGCCGTCGACGAGTACCAGATCCCAGGCGCCACCAACGAACGCGCTCGCCTCACCCTCGACGTTGAAAGTAGAGACCGTGGAGACGGTGACGTACACACCGCGGGGACTGAACAGGACGCGTTCGACTCTGGCACCGAAGCGGCTGTCAAGAGGCACAAAACCGGCAGGGAACCCAATGGCCGTGACGGGCTCGGTCGTGGTGGTGGTCGTCGTTTCCTCAGCCGCGAGTGGCATCGCCCACCGCGCCGACCACCGACCCGGCGAGATGTCGGGCGGCGAGCAGCAGCGGGTCGCGTTGGCGAGGGCCATAGTGCACAACCCCAAGGCGATCCTCGCCGACGAGCCCACCGGCGAACTCGACACATCGACCGCCGCCTACGTGCTCGACATGCTGCGCAAGGTGGCTCGGGGCGGCGCCGCCGTGGTGATCGCAACCCACGACCCGATCTCCCTCGACTTCGTCGACACCGCCTACTTCGTCCGCGACGGCACCCTCCACCTCCCCGACCGCGAAGAACTCCAGCTGTGGGTGGACGAGGGGAAGGGCAGTTTGGCTCAGCACAGCTGAGCCAGACTGTGAGCTACCCGCTCTCAAAGAAGGGGTCTTCGTGCACCCGGCTGGGGGTCGGGCCCCGCTGGCCCTGGTACTTAGATCCTGCCTCACCGGAGCCGTAGGGGTTCTCGGCGGCGGTGGTGAGCTCATAGAACGACAGCTGGCCGATGCGCATCCCGGGGTAGATGGCGATCGGCAGGTTGGCTACGTTCGACAACTCTAGCGTCAGGTGTCCTTCGAATCCCGGGTCGACGAAGCCGGCGGTCGAGTGGATCAGGAGGCCAAGTCGACCCAGGGACGATTTCCCCTCGAGCCTCGCCACGAGGTCGTCGGCGAGCCGGACCACCTCAAGCGTCGAACCGAGGACGAACTCACCGGGGTGCAGCACGAACGGGGCATCGACGGCAGTGGCCACCTCGGTGGTCAGGTCCTCCTGCGGTTGCTTGGGGTCGATGAGGGCGTACCGGTGATTTTCGAAGACCCGGAAGTACCGGTCGACGCGAACGTCGACGCTCGACGGCTGGACCATCGCCGGGTCGAACGGGTCGATCTCGATGCGACCGAGCTCGATAGCGGCCCGGATGGAGATGTCGGAGAGGATCACGTCGCGATGGTACGCAGCTGTGCGTCAGGGCGCTCGTGAGGATGCCCACAGCGAGTTGCGAATTTGCGAATTGCGAACTGGAGCGGGTGAGGGGAATCGAACCCCCGCTCCGAGCTTGGGAAGCTCGTGTTCTGCCATTGAACTACACCCGCGGTAAGGCAATCGTACCCGCCATCGAGGCGGTTTGACCGGGCTCTCCTCAGCGCAGGAGGCTGGCGGCCGCCCAGGCCGTGATCACCACGCCGACCGCGAGCAGGAACCACGCTCGTCCCTGACGGAGGTCACCCTCTGCCCCCTTGGGTCGCACTCCTCGCCGCGCCATGACCAGGGCGTAGGCGTTCCCGATGAGCAGCGCAGCACCCACGGCGAGGATCAGCTGGGCGACCAGCGAATCGAGATCGAAGATGTCCATGTCAGGCTCCAGTCCCCAGGCTCCAGGAGGATACGGCTCCCCCTCTGGCCATGAGCCATGAGCCATGAGCTAGAAGCCACGGTCGACGGTTGGCGATCCGAACGACACCCGTCATCTCCCCCCGATAGCCTTCGGCGCGAATGGTCATCGCCTCGGCACCGGCTTCCGCCGCCAATCTGGGTCCGGGTTTTGACGTGCTCGCCATCGCCCTCGACCTGCGCTGCGAGGTCGAGGTGATCGCGGCCGACCAGTGGACGGTGACCAGCGATGGCCGGCACGTCGACGAGGAGACCGCCTCGTTCGTGCGCTCCGTGGCCGGGAGTGTCCCCAAGGAGATCTACATCCGATCGGCGATCCCTTCGGCTCGGGGGCTGGGGTCGAGTGCGGCGGTGCGGGTGGCCACCGTCGCCGCGACCGCGGTGCTGGAGCGTGGGGAGTTCGACCACGACGCCGTCCTCGAGATCGTCGCAAACGCCGAGGGTCACCCCGACAACGCTGCGGCCGCGGTCCACGGAGGGCTGACCTTTGTCGATGCCATCGGAGGGGTTCACCGCCTGGGCGTTCACCCGGGGATCGAGGTGGTGGTGGCCGTACCCGCCATGGAGTTGGAGACGAGCCGCGCCAGAGCCGTGCTGCCCGACATGGTGTCGCGCAGTGTGGCGGTCCGCACCGCCGCCAGGGTCGCCGCGCTCGTGGAGGGCCTGCGCACCGGTGATCCCACCGTGCTGGCAGCCGCCGGAGGGGACGAGCTCCATGAGCAGCCCAGGGCTAGCCTCGCCCCCATGGCCTCGGACCTGATGACCGCAGCACGAGTCGCTGGCGCGCTCCACGCCTGCTGGTCAGGCGCGGGGCCGTCGGTGCTTGCCTTTGTCACCGACAGTACCGGCGAGGCCGTACGGGACGCCTTCGAGGAGGTACTCGCTGGCGAAGGTGAGATCCTCGAGCCCCAGATCGATCGGTCCGGCGTACTGGTGGAGTCGTGAGAGAGGACCGCCTGGTCAGGGAATCTCGGTTCACTCCGGCGGTGGGGTTGCTGGTGGCGATGCTCGACGAATGCCGCGGACGGACGCTGAGTCACCTCCAGGATCTCGACGCGCCGATGATCTATGCCGAGGTGCCCGGTCATCCGAACACGATCGGCACGATCCTGTATCACGTGGCCGCCATCGAGTTGGACTGGCTGTACGCAGAGATCCTGGGCGAGGAGTTCCCGGAGGAGATGTCGACGTGGTTTCCGGCTGACGTGCGCGACGACACCGGTCGCCTCACGCCGGTCACCGGTGAGAGTCTGGACCGGCACCGGGAACGCCTGGCTTGGGTGCGCGGCCTCCTTCACGACGGCCTCGCCGACAAGGACGACGCCTTCCTCTTCGAGGACCGCCCGACCGACGGAGGGACGGTGACAAGCGAGTGGGTGCTGCACCACCTGATGCAGCACGAAGCCGAACACCGCGGCCAGATCGGAGAACTCGCCACCGCACTGCGGTAGGCCCCCCTCTCTCCCCCCGAAGGGGGGAGTACCGCTGAAGGCGGGGAGGGGGGAGGGCGATCCCTACGTGGGCCTCGCGACGCGTCTGGCCTCCCCCTCCGTCAGCGACCTTCGGTCGCTGCCACCTCCC
>JBBDWO010000009.1 GCA_040902765.1 Acidimicrobiia bacterium
GCAGCGGCCGAAGGCCGATGACGGAGGGGGAGGCCAGACGCGTCGCGAGGCCCACTTAGCGTTCGCCCTCCCCCCTCCCCTCTGGTCGCTCCGCTCCCTACGGGACTCCCCCCTTCGGGGGGAGAAAGGACACCCATCACGCCTACGCTCACCGACGTGAACACGCCCCTCGACACTCTCGGTCGGCCCGTCGCCGACCTGCGGATCTCGGTGACGGACCGATGCAACTTCCGGTGCACCTACTGCATGCCCAAGGAGGTCTTCGGCCCGGGGTATGCCTTCCTACCCAAGGATCGACTGCTCACCTTCGACGAGATCGAACGCACGGTCCGGGCATTCGCCGGGCTGGGTGTCCACAAGGTACGGCTCACCGGAGGCGAACCGATGCTCCGCCCGCACCTCGCGGATCTGGTGGCTCGACTGGCGGCGGTCGCCGGCGTCGACGATCTCACCATGACCACCAACGGCAGCCTCCTCGAGCGTTCTGCCACCGCCCTCGCCGAGGCGGGACTCCACCGGGTGTCGGTCAGCCTGGACTCGCTCGACGACGCCACCTTCGGAACGATGAACGACGTCGGGTTCCCGGTGTCGAAGGTTCTGGCCGGTATCGATGCCGCCGGCGCCGCCGGACTCGGGCCGGTCAAGATCAACGTCGTGGTCAAGCGTGGCGTCAACGACCACGAAGTCGTCGACATGGCCCGGCACTTCAAGGGCACCGGGCACATCGTCCGCTTCATCGAGTACATGGATGTGGGGACGACCAATGGCTGGCGCCTCGACGAGGTCGTACCCGGCTCTGAGATCGTGGAGCGGATCCACGCCGAGCACCCGCTGCGGTCGGCCGAACCCGGCTACCGCGGTGAGGTCGCCCGGCGATACGAGTACGAGGACGGCGACGGCGAGATCGGCATCATCGCCTCGGTGTCCCTGCCCTTCTGCGGCGACTGCACCCGGGTGCGGCTGTCCGCCGATGGTCGGCTGTATACCTGTCTGTTCGCCACCGACGGCCATGACCTGGCGGCCGTGCTGCGCCAGGGCGCTTCCGACGAAGAACTGTCTTCGTGGCTCGGCACGGTCTGGCGGGAGCGAACCGACCGCTACTCGGAACAACGCGCCGAACGAACGACGGGCCTGCAGAAGATCGAGATGTCGTACATCGGCGGCTAGCAGGACGAGCGTCTTCGATAGCGACAGCACCACCACTAGCCTTTTCGGCATGCAGCCCGACGAGCACGTGCGACTCGGGAGGATGACCCATCCGGTCCGCGGTTTTCTCCACGGCACCGCAGCTGTTGTCTTCCTGGTGGCCGGACTGGTTCTCGTCCTGAGCTCTCCGTCCGGGGTGCTTCGCCGCTGGTCGCTTCTCGTGTTCTGCCTCAGTCTCGTGGCCCTGTTCACCACCTCATCGCTGTATCACTCGATCCCCTGGCGGGAAGACTGGAAGGTCCGGATGCAGCGGTTGGATCACGCGATGATCTACGTCCTCGTCGCTGGGACCTTTACCCCCATCGCCGCCATCGTCCTCACGGGCTGGATGCGATGGACGACCCTGGGCATCCAGTGGGCCATCGTCGTGATCGGAGCGATCCACAAGGCGAAGTCGAGGGCCGGGCGTCATTCCGTCTCGGTCGCCCTCGCCACGACTCAGGGTTGGCTCGCCGCGTTCTTGTTGTGGCCGCTCGCCCATCGATTGCCGTGGACCGCCATCGCCGCCATCCTCATCGGAGGCGTCCTCTACACGGTCGGAATGGTCTTCCTGGTCACCGGCCGACCCAGACTATGGCCGCGGGTCTTCTCCTATCACGAGGCGTTTCACGTCCTCGTGGTCGCTGCCGCTGGCATCCACTTCGTCGCCATCGCCCGATGGGTCGCCCCGTACTGACCGACGGCTACAGCCGCTCGGCGATCGACTTCATCTCCATGAAGAGGCGCAGGTAGTCGGGTCCGCCTGCCTTGGCATTCGACCCGGACATCTTGAACCCGCCGAACGGCTGAACGCCGACGAGAGCTCCGGTGATCTTGCGGTTGAGGTACAGGTTGCCGACGTGGAACTCGCGGCCGGCGCGATCCAGGCGCTCCCGGTCCTGCGAGTACAGCCCGCCGGTGAGCCCGAACTCGGTGTCGTTGGCGATGTCGAGGGCATCGTCGAAGTCGCGTGCCCGGATCACCGACAGCACCGGACCGAAGATCTCGTGCTGGGCGAGGCGGGCGTCCCGGTCGACGCCGACGAAGATCGTCGGCTCGATGTAGTACCCGCCGTCCTTGTCGACTGCCGACCCTCCGAGCACCAACTCGGCTTCCGACTTCCCGGACTCGATCTCAGCGAGCACCGCCTTGTGCTGTGAAGCCGAGATGACCGGACCCACGGCGAAGTTCCCGGTCCCGGGTCCCATTTCGAGCGCCGAGGCCCCTTTGACGACCCGGTCGAGCACCTCGTCGTGGATGGCGTCGACGAGGATCAGGCGGGAGGCCGCAGAACACTTCTGTCCCTGGAACCCGAACGCCGATCGCACGACGTCGGCGGCTGCAGCCTCCAGGTCGGCGGTCTCGTCCACCACCATGGCGTCCTTGCCTCCGAGTTCCATGTACGCCCGCTTCAGCCACCGCTGCCCCGGCCCGACCACGGAGGAGCGCTCGGCGATCCTCAGGCCGACCTCCTTGGAACCGGTGAAGTTGATGAACCGGGTGCGGGGGTGGTCGACGAGGGTGTCGCCGATCTCAGCGCCCGGGCCCGGCAGGTAGTTGACGACACCCGGGGGAATCCCGGCTTCCTCGACCATCTGCATCCATCGGGCCCCGAGGATCGGCGTATTCGAGGCCGGCTTGCACACCATGGTATTGCCAGCCATCACCGGGCCCATCACCATGCCGACGAGGATCGCCAGGGGGAAGTTCCACGGTGGGATGGCGACGCCGGCCCCGATCGGGATCAGCCGGGACTCGTTGATCTCCCCGGGGATCTGCACCACGGGCAGCGGCTTGCCCATCTCGACCGCCTGATGGGCGTAGTAGGTGACGAAGTCCACCGCCTCGGCGACGTCGCCCTCGGCCTCGGCCCAGTTCTTGGCCGCCTCGTAGACCATGAGGGCGGCGAGCTCGTAGGTGTGGGCGCGCATGATCGCCGCCAGCTCCAGCCCGTAGCGGGCCCGGGTGGCGCCGTCGAGCGCCGACCAGGCCGGGAAGGCGCGCCAGGCCGCATCGAGAGCAGCCCCGGCCAGGGCGGCGTCCCCAGACGAGATCGTGCCTACCACGCGATCGGGCTGCGATGGGTCGATGCTGGTGATCGTCGACCCGGTCTCGGTCCACTCACCGTCGATCACCAGTCCCCAGGACTTACCGAGATACTCCCCGACCCCGGCGATAGCGAGCTCGAAAGCGGCGCGGCGCGCTGGGTCGGTGAAGTCCGAGTAGGCCTGCGGGTAGTACGGCTCGAACACATCCACTCCTCGTCCGTTTGCGTGTGACCCCCGAGTATGCCCGTCGCGCGGATGGTTGGCTATCGCAGCGCCCACTCGCGGGGCTCGTCGTCGACCGAATGCAGCACGAAGCGCGATGCCGCCAGAAAGGCGAGCAGCACACCGAGGGCCACTTCCCTGGGCAGCCCCGCCACGGTGACGACGAGACCCCACAGGAGGGGCCCGACGATGGTGGCGAAGCGCCCCACGGTCGCATACAGGCCGAACAGCTCACCGAGATGCTCGGGGGGCGAGATGCGCTGCATGTATACCCGATCGACTGCCCATAGCGCTCCGAGCGCCAGTCCGCCGAAGATCCCGAGGCCCCAGATGAGGGCCTGGATCTGGAACGCACCGGCCACGATGCCCAGAGCCATCGCCGCCATCCACAGATGGAGCACCCGGTGGAGGGTCCGGCGGGGTCCGTCGCGGTCGACGACGAGCCCACCGATGAAGCCCCCGGCGAGCGCGCCGACGATGGCGAGGAGAAGCAGCACCTGTACCTGGCCCGACGAGAACCCCAGTTCCTCGATCACGTAGATGGTCAGAAACCCTCCAATGAGCGTGTTCACCGCATCGGTGTAGAGGAATCGACCCACGAGGAACCGGGCGACCCCTCGATGCCGCCGGGCGAGCCGCCAGGCCGCCACGAGACGACGCGCGCTGGAGCGCAGCGAAGGCGGCGGCCCCTCCAGCCGGGGGCGGGGTCGCTCCCGGACGAACAGGAACGTCGGCAGGGCGAGGAGGAGAAACAGCACGGCGACGATCTTGAACACGCCCGAGTACCCGAGCCGGTCGAGGAACAGGGCGCCCACGGCGACCGCGATGAACGACCCGAGATACCCGACACCGATCCCGAACCCGGACACCTTCCCGATCGTCTCGGGGGTGGAGACGTCGGGGAGGAGCGCGTCGTACATCACCGACGCCAGGTTGAACCCGATGAGTGCCACCGAGAACAGCGCCAAAGACGCCACGATCGGAAAAGAGGCGAGGAAGAAGGTCGGAACGACGGCGAGGATGGTGGCCGGGAGCAGGTACGGAATCCGTCGGCCCCGATGGTCACTGCGAGCCCCGATCCACGGGCCGAGCACGACGACGACCACCATGGCGGCGTTGATCGCCAACGCCAGCGCCAGGTCGGCGGAGCCGTCCCGCCCGACCCATGGCGGAAGATCACCGGCGTTATCGGTGAGCCACTCGGCGAAGTAGAGGGCGCCTACCCCCAGCGAGAAAATCGTGTTGGCCAGGTCGTAGGTCGCCCACGAGACCACGCTGAGCCTCGTCGGCCGCCAGTCGGATGTCACGGGCGGAAACTAGCCGCCAGGCTCCAGGCTCCAGGCTCCAAGCCCATCGCCCCTCGCCCCCCCTCGAATCTGTCACACCCGTCCGATACCTTGTGCCGCATGATGAAAGTGATCAGTGAAGCCATGACCCGCACCGATGAGGACCGCATCGACGTCGAGGCCTGGCTGCTCGAGATGGGGCTCCGCGCCATCGTCGTGGACGAGTGCCCGGCACCAGACTGCGATGCGTGCCATCCGCCGCTTCGCGAAGCCGCCTAAGGGCCCTCGCCCCTCAAAAGGGCGATGACCCGGGCGTCGGGCGTCTGGCCGAAGTCGTCGTACCACTCGCCCACCGCGCGGAACGGTTCCGGGGTCAGCGGACAGATCACCTCGTCGGCCAGCGTCGCCAGCACCGCCAGGGTCTGCGGCGGGCCGACCGGTACCGCGCACACGACGGTCGCGGCGCCGCCTCGGGTCACCTGATCCAGCGCCGCCCGTAGCGTGGCGCCGGTCGCCACGCCGTCGTCCACCACGATCACCACCCGGTCCTCGACATCGGGCGTGGCCCCGAAGGCGGCGATCCGGCTCGTCAGCCTGTCTCGGGCGTGGGCGACCGCGGCCTCCACCTCCGGATCGGTCATCCTGAGCCGTCGAACGGTCAGCTCGTCGACCAGCGCGTGCCCGTCCGAGGTGACCGCACCGATGGCCAGTTCGGGATTGCCGGGCGCGCGGATCTTGAGGGCGTGGACCGCACCCAACTCCCCACCGAGTGCCTCGGCGACCGCAGCCGCCACTTCGATGCCGCCGCGGGGGATCCCCAGTACCAGCGGGCGGCGATCGGCCAGGTGCCGCAGACTTCCGGCGAGCGCGACCCCCGCTGCCGTGCGGTCGCGGTAGGACGCCATGACCTGAGCGTACCGGGGAGCGAAAGCTGGTCCCGTCGGTACGCTCTCGTCGTGCGTCGCCTCATGCTCGTCGCCAATCCGGCCGCCTCCGGCTTCACCCAGTCGCTACACGGCGACGTGATCCGCATCCTCGAGGAGGGTTACCGGGTGTACGCGCCGTGGCCGGACAGCCCCGAGCAGGCTCTCGCCGCCAGCCGACAGGCGGCCCACATCGGGTACGACGTGGTGGTCGCCATGGGCGGGGACGGCACCGCGCACACCGTCGCCAACGGGATCCACGGGTCGCCTACCGCGTTGTCGGTGATCCCTTCGGGGACGACCAATGTGCTCGCCCGCCTGCTGGGCCTGGGCAATCGGCCGCGCCAGGCTGCCAGGACGATCCTCACGGCCGACGGAGCCACTCGCTCCTTTCCGACGCTTCGCCTCTACATCGAGCATCCGGACGGCATCGCAACGCGGATCGCCACCTTCGCGGCCGGGATCGGCTACGACGCCGATGCCATCTCCGAGTCCGAGCGCAGCCCCTTGGGCAAGGTCGGGATGGGATCGATCCACTATGCGCGCAGCGCGTTGCGCGTTGCCTCCAGGTATCGGAATCGGCTCCCGACGCTGCGCGTGGCCGATGGGGAGACCACCAGCGATGTCGTCGGACTCATCGTTCAAGCCCACGACGAGCTCACCTACATAGGCAGGCAGGCGATCCGCCTCGGCCCACCCCCCGGCCCTCTCGCCCTCACCGTGGACCGTATGGGAGTGGGGCTCGCCGTTTCGCTGGCAGGACTCGGCTTCCTTCGGGTCCGCCTCGACCGGCTCCGCGGAGTCCGCCTCTGGAGGGACTTCACCTCGATCAGGGTGGACGCAGAGCCCGAGGCCCTGGTCGAGGCCGATGGGGAGGTGCTCGGCCAGGCGACCGCGATCACCATCACTCCGGAGCCGGCCGGCCTGGTGGTCGTCGATACCGCTCAGAAGTCCTGATCGCTCCGGAGCCGCTGTTCGACGGCGGCAGCCGCCACGGCGAGTCCCGCAGTCGCCGCGCTCAGCCTGGCGCGTGACCACAGCGCCCGGCGCATCGGCGTCGCCAACCGCTCCTCCAGCACCGCGACCAGTGCATCGGCCGAAGAAGCCCCGGCGTCCCGATGGACGCCGATCGCCTCACCGACGGCCCGATCCAATCCGCCGTCAGAACGGAGCGCGGCGACCTCGGCCGCAGCCGCCGGTCCGGAGTGATCGATCACACGCCGGGCGAAGGCGTCGAGCTCCAGCAGGATCCGTTCCCGATCGGCGATGGTCAACCCACGCGCCACGGCCTCGCGGACGCCACCGATCGTATCGGACCAGGCCTCCTCGAAACCGAACGCATCCCCGGCGGTCCCTCCTGCGGCCGAGGTGAGGCGGTCCGCCACGGACCGGGCATCGCCGATGATCCGTCGCAGCCGGATCTGCTTCTCGGCGAGTCGGCTTCTGAGGTGCTCGACGAGCGAATCGACACCGACGGGATTCCCGACGCGCGGCGACGCTGCTGCCTCGAAGATGATGGGTTCGGCGATGCCGTCGGCGGCGAGCAGCTCGCGGAGATGCTCCACGACGACCGTCCGCTCCCCCGGTACGACGGTGTCGACCCGGTTCATCACGAAGAGCAATCGTTCCGAGTCGGCGGCCCCCGGGGCGAGGAAGTAGGCGTGCAGCGTCGGGTCGGCGTACTTGACCGGATCGAGCACCCACACGCCGACATCCACCTGCGGGAGCAGCTCCTCGACGAGGGCGCGGTGCCCCTCGGCGAGACTGTCGATGTCGGTCATGTCGAGAATGGCAACGCCGGGGAGGCGGTCGTGCTCGACTCGACCCTCGACGCCGAGGCGATCGAGGAGCGCGCCCAGACCGGGCTCGGCGTCCGCCGGAACCCAGGCGAGGGGCCGGGTCGTGTGCGGGCGGATCGGGCTCACCGAAGCGACCGCGGCTCCGGCGATCGCGTTGAGAAGGCTGGACTTTCCGACCCCGGTCCCACCGAGCAGGGCGAGCACGAGGGTCGACCCGAGGTGCCCGACGCGGTCCCGGGTCGCTCTCACCGCTCGAGCGGCCGCCAGGAAGTCGTCACTCGGCACCACGCCCTCTGCGGTCCCGATCACCAGCTCGAGGTGTTCCAGGAGCCCCTCGACGTCGCTCATGTGAGCTCGCCGAGCACCAGTTCATCGGGATCGACAGCAGCGCCGAGTGTCGAGACCAGAGTCCGGAACCGCTCGGCGTCCGCCGCCATCACCTCGGTCATCGCCGAAACCAGGGTCGCCCTCGGAACCTCGTGCATTCCGGGTCGGCGCTGGAGGAGGCGGGCCTCCGATGCCGTCAGCGGCGTCTCGGGATCGAGAGCGAAGCGCCGCCACATGCGCCGTTCCCCGGCGCGCATCCGCCGGCCCACGGCCCGGCCCGACGTCCACGAGTCGATCGCCTCATTCGCCGCCTCGACGGTGTTGGGCCCTGCACCGTCGAGTCCGGACTCGCCCTCGAGCACCCACGGCGCCGACCGCTCCCAGCGTCGAACGGTGGCCTGGGCGGCGCGCCCGGCATGACGGACGATGGCGGCCGCGAGTGCCGCTTGAGAGTCACGGTCGTCGTGGCCCGAGAACGCACCCGTGGCGATCTCGTCGACGAGGGCCTCGGTCTCCCGTCGATACTCCTCGTCGACGCCACGCATGAGCGCCTGAAGCAGGGCGACCACGTCTGTCAGCGAGGCGCGGAGCGCGGCGAGATCGTCCTCAACCGCGGCGATCGAGCCGACCCGTGCGGCGTACCGGGTGGTCTCGTCGTCGCCCCAACGCTGGAGAACATCCCAGAGTGCGGCCACTGCCTCGAAGGGAAGGATCCCGTCCGAGCCGGGCACCTCTGGAACCCCGATGACCGGCACGTCGTCGAGCCCTCGGGAGTCGAGCTTCTCTCGCAGGTCGGCGATGAGCGTCACACCATCCTCGCCATCGGGCAGCCGGTTGATCACGACGGCGGATGGAAGCCGTCGGCGCCGCACCCGATCGAGGACGTCGAACCCCCACGCGTCGGCGTACCGGTTCGCCGACGCCACCAGGACACACCCGTCCGCAACGTCGAGCAGACGAAATGCCGTCTCCTCCGACGCCTCGGGAGCGGGGACGTCGACGAGGGCGATGTGGGCAGGCGGTTTGCGCAGCGTCTCGACCACGACGCCCGGTGCGGTCCTGCGTAGTGCATCGAGCGTGAAGGGAACCCGATGTCCACCCCAGAACAGGAACTGCGTGGTGGTCGGACGACGCGGCCCCACCTCGGCGAGGCGGCTGCCTGCGAGCGAGTTGAGCAGCGTCGAACGCCCAGTACCGGACACGCCGACCAGTCCGATGACCCGGCGCAGGTGGGGGGCTCGCGTGCGCGGTCCGAGGTAGTCGGTAACGAGCCGACGCGCCCGATCGCGGATCTCCGCCGCCTCGGGATCCAGCGTCAGATCCAGCCGGGCGAGCGCGTCGGCGAGGGAATCGAGCCGGGCGATCGTGGCGTCAGAGACGGCTTTCATGGCCGCGACGATAGAGAGGCTGGCACGGCGTCGACAGCGCCGCGTCGGAAAAGACGGTGTACCCGCCCGCGGCAGTCGTAACCTGCTCGACCATGACGGTCGCAGACACCACCCTCGACGGTACCGTCGGAAGCTCCGCCGACGCAGCGGCACTCCGAACGCTGCTCGCCGCCGTGCGGCTTCGCGACCCGGCCCTCGCCGAGCACGGGCTCCGCGCGGCACATCTCGCCGGTGCCATCGCCGAGGAGCTCGGCTGTGGCAGCGAGGACATCCGGCACGCCTACCTCGGAGCCCTGCTCCACGACATCGGGAAGCTCGGCGTCCCCGAGGTGATCCTGTGGAAGCCGGCGGGACTGGACGCCGACGAGTGGCGCGAGATGCGGTGTCATCCCGAGGCGGGCCATCGGCTCGTCGTCGATCTCGTCCACAGCGAGGTCGCCTCAGCGGTCCTTCACCATCACGAACGCCTCGATGCCGGTGGGTACCCGCACGGGGTCGATGCCGGACGCCTGCCACTGGCGGTTCGCATCGTCCAGGTGGCCGACGCCTTCGACGCCATCACCTCGGACCGACCGTACGAGCCGGCGGCGCCGGTCCGGACCGCCATCGCCGAGCTGAGCCGCTGCGCCGGCGACCAGTTCGATCCCGACGTCGTCACCGCGCTGAGCACGGTCTTCGGCGGCGGCGACCTCACCTGACCTCAGCGGTCCAGGATCGAGGTGGCCGCACGCCCCTCCGGGCACTCGTCGAGGAGGGGGCACCAGCGACACCACGGACCGCCCACACGATCCAGTGCGGTGCCATCGGCCCAGGCGCGCCGCAGCACCGATACCAAGTGTGCGACTCTCACGGCCGTCTGCTGGACATCGGCCATCGAGGGCACCGTTCGCACCCGCTCACCGGTGGCCACCGACACCGCCTCGACCGACCCCGGCGGCTCACCCCGGTCCAGGGTCCACAACAGTGAGTAGAAGGCCAGTTGGGTGTCGGCATCACCGACACCTCCCGTCTTCCAGTCGACCAGCCTCGGCCCCGCTTCCTTACCGTCGAACACCGCATCGATGCTCCCGTGGAGGAGCACGCCATCGGCCGGGTTCGCTTCGAGGGCCACTTCGGCGCCCTCGAAGCCCTCGGCGCCGAACGTCTTGAACCGGTCGTACAGGTCGCCCACTTCCTTGATGACGCCGCCGAGTGCGCTCGGCTTGAGGCCCAGCGCCACCATCTTGGGGTTCAAGCCGGCACCGATCTCTTCGCGGCACGCCGCCTCGAGACCGTCGGGCGAGATGGGTCCGTCCCGGAGGTGGCGGGCGAAGATCCGGTGGGCGAGTCCCCCGGTGAACGACGCCCTCGACTCGGCCCCATAGATGCCGCGAAACCGGGCCCCCGCCTGATCCGGGCACTTCTCGAAGGCGACGAAGGTCGTCGCCGACACCTTCAGGTCCTCGCCGGGGTCGACTGGGGGGAACACCACGGTGCCGGCCATGGATCGATGGTAGGTGGTGGTGTGCCGCGCGCTGCGTAAGCAGCCGCCGTTTGTACACTCGGCCGCCCCAACCCGTGACATGGAGACTCATGCCACGACGCCGCCGCATCACCATCATCGCCATCGCCGCGCCCCTCACGCTGTGGGCGTGGCTCGGCGTCGTGTTCGCCCTCGACCGCGTCGCCAATGCCGGCGAGGTCCTGGGCAGGGTCACGGTCGCCGACACCCACCTCGGGGGACTGACCGAGGACGAGGCGCGCGCCACCATCGCCCAGCTCCATCAGCGGCTGGCCAACGAGCCGATCACCGTCGTCGTGGAGGGCACGGAGTTCACCCTCGCCCCCCGCGAGGTCGGGTTCTGGCTCGACGAGGATGCTCTCCTCGATCAGGCGATGGGCGCTGGCCGGGACGGCAACGTGCTGGACCAAATGCAGCGATGGCTCTTCACCACCGTTGGCGGGGGGACCCGCGCTCTCGACGGAACCGGCACCTACAGCCGAGATTCGTTGCTCGCCATCCTCCGACTGTGGGAGAGGCTGGCGATCGCCGACCCACCCACCGAGGGAGGCATCGCGGTGCTCGCCGGCGTCGTCATCCCGGTGTATCCGACGGCGGGCAACGGGATCGACTTCGAGGCGACGGCCGACCTCATCGAGGCCGAAATCTTCGGGGCACGAAACCCGGTCACCGCACTCACCGAGTACCGGGTGCCGGTGCTCACCGATGCCGACGTCGATGTGGCGGTCGGTCGAGCCGAACGCCTCGTCGCCGGACCGGTCACCCTGTCGAAGATCGTGCCCGAAGCATCGGTCACCTTCCCCCGCAGCGTCCTGCTCGATGCCATCTCCAGTCGAGTGATCGGTACCGACGCAGACCCTCAGATCGACGTCTTCTTCCAGGTGGGATCGCTGGTGCAGTTCCTGGCACCGGACCGCGAGTCGATCGAGACCCCACCACGCGATGCCCAGGTCGTGATCGGCCCCTTCGACAGGCCGCTCATACTCCGGGGTGCTCCGGCAGCGCTGCTCGACCTAGCGGCCCTCCCGAAAGCCGTCTTCGATGCGGCCGCTTCGGTGTCGAGAACCGGTCCCCTCCCCATGCGCGACGGCGCCCCACCCGAATTCACCACCGAAGATGCCGAGGCCCTGGGGATCAGGAATCTCCTCTACACGGCGACGACGTTCTACGAGTCGGGAGGCACCGAGTCGAACCGCAACCGGGTGATCAACATCCAGACGATGGCCGACGCCGTCAACGGGGTGATCGTGATGCCCGGTGAGGTGTTCTCCATCAACGAGTTCATCGGCCAGCGGACCCTGGAGAAGGGGTATCGGAGAGCCGGTGCGATCATCGGCCCGATCATCTACTGCTGCGATCACCCCGCCAACATCGGCGGAGGTGTCAGCCAGTTCGCCACCACGATGTACAACGCGATCTTCTGGTCGGGCCTGGAGGACGTGGAGCACACGCCGCACACCCTGTACATCAGTCGCTACCCCATGGTGCGTGAGGCGACGCTCGGCTACCCCGATCCCGACCTCAAGTTCCGTAACGACACCGACAACGCCGTCTACATCAAGACGGAGCACACCTCGACGAGTGTCACCGTCAAGTTCTTCGGCGACAACGGCGGCCTCGTCATCGAGGCGATCCTCGGCGAGAAGCAGGACTTCACCGAGCCCGAGATCTACTACAAGCCCGATGCCTCGCTACCCCCCGATGTCGAGGAGGAGAAGGACGAGGGCGAGCCCGGCTTCACCGTGAGCATCACCCGAATCATCAAGAACCCGGACGGGTCCGAGAAGAGCCAGCGCACCTGGTGGCATGCCTACCACCCGTGGCCGATCGTGGTGGCGGTGCATCCGTGCAAGCTGCCCGAGGACCATCTCGAGTACGACGCGTCGATCCAGTGCCCGGTCCAGGTCCCCGCCGACCTCGCCGGCAAGACCTACGAGCAGGCGCGGTCCGCGCTCAACGCCATCGGCCTGCGGATCTTCAAGGGCCCGGACATCGTCGTCGAGGACGATTCCCAGGACGGTTTGGTCCTGGAGGTGTTCCCCGGCCCGGGAACATGGCTCGACCCTGGCTCCGACGTGACGGTACGGGTGGGCCGATACGACGGATGATCGGCGAGGTCTAGACCGGGGACTCGTCGCCGTAGAACACGAAAAAGCGGGAGATCACATCCTCCGCTGCGGCGACGGTTGCCGCATCCCAGACGCCGGCACGGCTCACGACGACGGTGTTGGACGCCACGAACACGTGAGCCGTGTCGTCGATGGCGTCGAACAGGCGAGCGGCTAGGCGGGCGGGGATATCGTCCCCGGCGTTGGCATCTGCGGCCGACTCGAACGTCGTACCGTCCTGCCCGGTGATGCTGCGATCGGTGTCGACGACGAGGACGTCGCCGGCCACGGTCGAGGTGACGATCTCGATCTGCTGACCCATGGGCAACGACTCTAGATCGCTCACACGCCCGGTCAGGTCTGTCCCACCACGTGGAGCTTGAGCAGATTGGTCGACGCCCGCTGGTTCGGGGGTATCCCGGCGATCATGGCCAGGGACTCACCGGGGGTGACCACACCCAACTCGAGAAGTCGCCGCTCGGCTTCGGCGATCATCTCGTCCGTCGACGCGAAGCGGTCGATCATCAGCGGGGTCACCCCCCAGGCGAGCGCCAGCCGATTCCTGATCTGGGTATTGGGAGTGAAGGCGACGATGCGGGCATTGGGCCGCCGCCGTGAGACCAGGAGCGCCGTCGCCCCGCTCTCGGTGAAGGCGACGACCGTCTGCAGCCGCAGCGCGGCAGCGACATCGGCGAGGGCACCGGCGATCGCTGCCGGGAACGGCTGTGATCCCTCCAAGACCTTCGTCACCGACGACGCCGGATACCCCGGACTCGCCTCGGCCTCACGGCAGATCGCACCCATGACCTCGATCACCCGGACCGGGTACTTGCCGATCGCGGTCTCGGCGGAGAGCATCACCGCGTCGGTGCCGTCGAGAACGGCGTTGGCGACGTCGGTGACCTCGGCCCTGGTCGGCCGCGGTGAGACGGTCATCGACTCGAGCATCTCCGTGGCGGTGATCGAGATACCTCCGGCGGCAGCCACCCGCAGGATGATGTCCTTCTGGATACGCGGGAGCGGCTCGAAGCCGAGCTCGACCCCGAGGTCACCCCGCGCCACCATCACCCCATCGGCGGCGGCGGCGATCTCGGCAAGGTTGGCGTAGGCGCTGGCTCGTTCGACCTTGGCGATGACCGGAACGTCCCCGGCGAGCTCCCGGACCCGTTCGACGTCGGCGGCGCTGGTCACGAAGGAGGCGGCGACCATGTCGACGCCTATCGACACCCCGAAGGCCAGGTCGACGGCGTCCTTTTCGGTCACCACCGGTAGCTGGACGTCGATGCCGGGGACCGCCACCCCCTTGTGGTCGCCGAGCACACCACCTTCCACCACCTCGGCCTCCCAGCCGGTGTCATCGCCGTCGATCACCGAGAGGATGATCAGCCCGTCACTGAGGAGGACCCGGTCCCCCGGCGACGGAGCCAGACCGGCCAGGTGACGCACGAAGATCTCTGCGTTCGAACCCTCCCCCTGTCCATCGCGCAGCGCGATGCGGCTGCCGGCCCGCAGCTCGACGGAGCCACCGGGGAAGGTGCCGACCCTGATCTTCGGTCCCTGGATGTCCTGGAGCACCGCCACCGCCCGCCCGTGCTCGTCGGCGGCGGCACGCACCGACTCGAGCATGCGGCGGTACTCCCCGTGCTCGCCATGCGAGAAGTTGAACCGAGCCACATCGAGCCCGGCCCCGACCATCTTTGAAATCGTCCCCGCATCGGATGAGGCAGGCCCGAGCGTCGCCACGATCTTCGTCTTACGGTGCACCCCGGTGAGGTTAGGTGGCCTCCAGACTTTGCCGTAGCTCTTCGGAAGGGCCAACGCTCAACGCTCAACGCTCAACGCAAGACGGGTTTGGCGTTGAGCGTTGAGCGTTGAGCGTTCAGCGTTCAGACCCAACGGGTAACGTCTCCCTATGCCCTCCTTCGACGTCGTGTCCAAGGTCGACCTGCAAGAAGTCCGCAACGCCGTGGACCAGGCGAGCCGGGAGACGACGACCCGTTACGACTTCAAGGGCACCGACACCCACTACGACCTCACCGAAACCTCCATCACCGTCGAGTCGTCGACCGATGATCGGGTCAAGGCAGCGATCGACGTGCTCAAGGAGAAATTGGTGAGGCGAAAGGTCTCCCTCAAGGTGATCTCCGGCGGCGTTCCACAGCCATCCGGCGGGGGGAGGTCGAAGGCGGTGTTCACGCTCACCACGGGCCTCGACAGCGAGGCTGCCCGGGAGATCGGCAAGGCGATCCGAGACCTCGGGACCAAGGTCCAGGCGCAGATCCAGGGTGACCTGGTCAGGGTCACCGGCAAGAAGCGAGACGACCTGCAGGCCGTCATCGAGGGTCTGCGCGGGCTCGACTACCGACTGCCGCTGCAATACGTCAACTACCGGGACTGACTCGACTCGGCGGGGCCCGGGCCGATCTCTGACCGGGTCCCCGGCCAGTCAGGACCTCGACCTGCACCATGCCGACGTCGAATCCAGCGAACTGGCGGTCGAGGCTCCCTAGCCTCCGCCGGGACATGCGCACGGTCCTCGGCATCCCGCTCAAGGGATTCGACACGGCAAAAGGTCGTCTGAGCGGTCGCCTCTCCGGCGACCGCCGCGCCTCGTTGGCCCGTGCCACCGCCGAGCGCCTCCTCGCCGCTGGTCGAGACGCCGGCTTCACCGTTGCGATCGCGACACCCTCCGAGGCCGTTCGCCGTTGGGCACGCCGCCACGGAGTGGACGTCCTCACCGAACCACCCGGCGGTGGACTCGATGGGGCCGCCGCTGCCATCGCAGACTCGGGGAATCTCTGGTGTGTGGTCCACGGCGACCTCCCGCTGGTGAGTGCGAACGACCTCGCGCTGGTGAGACACCACCTCCTCGCCGGGCGCAGCGTGATCGCGCCGAGCCGGGACGGGGGGACCAATGCTCTGGGCGGCTCCGGAGCGATGCAGTTCTCGTACGGCCCGGGGAGCTTCGTGCGCCACCTGGCTGCGCTCGCCGCCCGCTCGCCGGTGGTGATCGTCACCGCCGGGCTGACGATCGAGCTCGACACCATCGGTGACCTGGAGGCGGCAGCGGGGCTGCCGGCCGGTTCATGGCTCGGCGAGTACCTGCGGTAGCACCCACCCCGGCCGCGGTCACTACTGTCCGCCGACGATGACCGGTATCACCGTTCTTGGCGGGGGAATCGTGGGCACCGCGGCGGCGTGGGACCTGGTCCGGCGGGGGTACGAGGTGATCGTGGCCGACGCGGATCCCGACGCGGCGCGACGTGCGGCGGCGACCTCGGGTGCCCGGCCCGACACCGTCGACGTCACCGCCGAGAGCCTGATCAGGACGCTCGACACCACCCGACTGGTGGTGTCGTGTGTGCCCTACGCCTTCGGTGAGCGCATGCTCGACGCCGCCATCAGTGCCGGCTGCCACTACCTCGACCTGGGCGGCAACCCGACCGTGGTCGCCCGACAGAAGGCCCAGCACGCCCGAGCGGTCGACGCCGGAGTCGTCGCCGTACCCGACTGCGGGCTCGCCCCAGGCTTCGCCAACGTGCTCGCGGTCGGCGCCGTCGAAGCTCTCGGTGACGGTCCGATCGACGAGGTGAGGCTGCGGGTCGGAGCGCTCCCCGCCGCGCCCACCGGGGCGCTCCGCTACCAGCTGGCGTTCAACCCGGCAGGATTGATCAACGAGTACGCCGAACCGTGTGAGATCCTCACCGGCGGCCGCTACGCCACCGTCGAGCCCCTCACTGGGATCGAGACGGTCGAATGGGAGTCGTGGGGTCCTTTGGAGGCGTTCCACACTGCTGGCGGGTCGTCCTCGCTGACCCGGATGTGGGAGGGCCGGGTCGCCGAGTTGGACTACAAGACCCTCCGATTCCCCGGCCACGGCCATCCGTTTCGCACCATGCTGGAGATCGGTCTCTTCGATGAGACACCGCAGCCCGGGACCGGTACTGCGCCAAGAGCGGTCCTGCTCGAAGCGCTACGCGCCAACCTCCCAGCCGGCGGACCAGATCTCGTCCTCGTCCGGGTATGGGCGACGGCTACCCGAGGCGGCCTCCGTCGAACCGTCGGATACGAGGTCGAGGACCGTAACGACGACACCTTCACCGCACTGTCTCGCACCACCGCCTTCCCGACGACGGCGCTTGCCCACCTGATCCTCACCGGCACCGTATCGGACCCTGGCGTCCGCACCATGGACGAGACAGTGGGTCCCGACCTCCTGCTTCCTGAACTAGAGCAGGTGGGGATAGAGGTGAAGGAGCTTCGCAGCGCGTAGCTACCGGCCACCAGCTACCAGCTACCAGCCAGAGAAGATGGGTGACGGGCGACGGGTGACGGCCTGCCGGTAGCCGGTAGCCGCGGCGGGCCGAAGGCCCGTCGCCTATTACCATCCACCCTCGTGACCACGCCTCCCCAGAGCCGAGAGAACGCCGTTGCCGTCATCACCGGGGGAACCGGTGGGCTGGGCCGCGAGGTGGCCCGACGCCTCGCCGCCACCGGCCACCGCCTGGCCATCACCTACCTGATCCCAGACGAGGCCGACGCGATCGAGGAAATGCTCGAGCTGCCCGAGGATCGCCTCCTGCTCACCCGGGTCGACTGCACCGATGGCGACGCGGTCGGTGAGTTCGTCGAGTCGGTCGAGGAGACATTCGGCGGCATCAATGCCCTCATCGCACTTGTAGGCGGCTGGGCCGGAGGGAGCGATGTCGAAGACACCGACGACGTCCGTTTCGAGCGGATGATCGACATCAACCTGCGCACCTCCTTCAACGCGGCACGGGCGACCCTCCCGGTGCTCCGTCGAGCCGAATGGGGCCGCATCGTCATGGTGGGGAGTCGTGCGGCGCTCGACCCGCCCGGCGGACAGGCAATGTACAACGTCGCCAAGGCGGGGGTGATCGCCCTGGCGCGGACCATCGCCGAGGAAGTCAACGACAGCAACATCACCGCCAACGTCGTCCTCCCCGCCCTGATCGACACGCCTGCCTTCAGGAAGTTGGTCCCGTTCGCCAACTACGTCGACTGGCCGACGCCCAACGAGATCGCTGCCGTGATCGAATTCCTCGCCTCTCCCGAGGCGAGCGTCGTCAGCGGTGCCATGGTCCCGGTGTACGGCAAGTCGTAAGGGGCCGCGCGGCGGCAACCAGCCGCGTCGCTAGGAGATCGTGACCGACACCAAACTCACCCTGCGCAAGGTCGTGGGCGATGGGCGCCGCCTCGTCGCCGGGTTCGTGCGCGCCCATCCCGTGGCGTTCTTCCTCGCCGTCGCCGGCGCTGCCCTGTTCGCCGCCTCGATCGTCGCATCGGCGATGGTCATCGGATGGGTGACCGACACCGTCCTCCTGCCCGTCCTCGGGAAAGGCGAAGCGCGGGGGAATCGGCTGCTCGGTGCGATCCTCGCCGTGGCGGGCGTCGCCCTATGGAAGGCAATCGGAACCGTGGTCAGGCGTGCCGGTGCCACCTGGGTCCAGTACCGCACCCGCGCCGACGTGCGGGCCAACCTCATCGACCACCAGCTCGCCCTCGATCTCGCCTGGTACGAAGACCGCTCCACCGGCGACCTGCTCGCGGTGAGCGAGGCCGACACGCTCCAGGGCACCTGGGTCCTGGGGCCGCTTCCCTACGCCACCGGCTCGACCCTCCTCTTCCTCGCATCCGGGGCCATCATCACCATGATCGACCCGCTGCTCGGGCTCGTCGCCGTCTTGTTCCTCGGCCTCGTGATCGCCGTCGACATCGTCGGCGGGTGGATCACCTTCCACCGGTTCGAAGCCGTTCAAGAAGCGAAGGGGGCGGTCGGTCGGATCGCTCACGAAAGCCTCGACGGCGCCCTGACGGTCCGGGCGCTCGGGAGGGAGTCCGAAGAGATCCACCGGCTCGCCGTCGCCGTTCACCAGCTCCGTGAGGCCCAGATTTCGGTCGGGCGCCTTTTCGCCTCGTTCCGGGCAGTCACCGAGTCGCTCCCCGCGATGTGTGTCGTGGTCGCTCTCGTCGTCGGGGTCATTCGCATCGACCAGGGAGCGCTCACCACCGGCGAATTGGTGACCGTCGCCTACCTGGTCTCCCTGCTCACCATCCCGATGCGGCTCATCGGGTTCGTCCTCTGGGCGGCGGCACAGAGCACGGCCTCGTGGGAACGGGTTCAGCGCATCCTCGACGCCGACGACTTCGTCAGGCACGGCACCCGGTCGGCCGTCGACGACCCAACCGGCGGTGCGGTAGATGCCGACGACGTCTCGTTCTCGTACGTACCCGGGACGCGGGTCCTCACCGCCGTCGACCTCGAGATCACACCCGGTAGAACCGTGGCCATCGTGGGGGCAACCGGCTCCGGCAAGTCGACTATCGCCAAGCTGATGGTTCGACTCTGGGATCCCGACAGTGGCGCGATCCACCTCGATCGACGCGACCTGCGATCCTTCGCCAGGACCGAGCTCGCTTCGGAGGTGGCCTTGGTCGCCCAGGACGGGTTCCTCTTCGACGACACTGTCGACGGCAACATCACGCTGGGTCTTCCGGTGGGCGACGACGAGGTGGTCGAGGCACTCCGGCTCGCCGGGGCAACCGAGTTCGTGACCGCCCTCCCCGACGGCAGGGAGACGCGCATCGGAGAGCGCGGCCTGAGCCTCTCTGGCGGGCAGCGGCAGCGCATCTCCCTCGCCCGCGCCCTGGTGCGTCGGCCGCGATTGCTGGTACTCGACGACGCCACCTCGGCCGTGGACCCCTCGGTGGAGGTAGAGATCCTGCGGGGCCTCCGGCGCGCCGAACTCCCGGCCACGGTGGTGATAGTCGCCTACCGGCGGTCCAGCATCACCCTCGCCGACGAGGTCGTGTACGTCGAGGACGGCCGAATCTCGGACCATGGACCCCACGACGAGCTGCTCCGGAGGTCGCCCGGGTATTCACGGCTCCTCGTCGCCTACGAGGAGGATGCGGCCCGACGCTCGGCGGAACGCGGAGAGGTGAGCGGATGAACACCCCGGACGTCGCCGAATACACCGGGAGCAAAGTGCTGCGGCGGGCTTTCCGGGTGGCGCCAGCGCTGAGGTCGGGCATGGCAGGAACCCTGCTGCTCGCCATATTCGGTACCGGTCTGCAGGTGGCGGTACCGATCCTCATCCAGCAGATCCTCGACCGAGCCATCCTCACCGAGGGCGGCGCCGACGTGGACCTCGCGCTGCGGTACGGCGGCATCGCACTGGTGTTCATGGTGGCTTCCCTCCTCGCCCAGCGCGCCGCCCTGGTTCGTCTGACCGTCTCGTCGGCCACCGGTCTCGCCGATCTCCGCCTCACCACCTTCTCGCACCTCCATCGGCTGTCGGTGGTCCACCTCCAGTCGGAGCGAAAGGGGGCACTAGTCGCCCGGGTCACGTCGGACGTCGACACGATGCAGGAGTTCATGGAGTGGGGTGGCCTGGGGATGATCATCGGGGGCTCGCAGGTGATCCTGGCAGTCGCCGTCATGCTGGTGTACCGGTGGCAGCTGGCGCTAATGGTCGTCATCGCAGTGATCGTCTACGCGGCGATGCTCATCTGGTTCCAGCGGATCCTGCAGCGGGCCTACGACCGGGTGCGGGAGCGGGTGGCCGACTCGATGTCGGCGATCAGCGAGGCGATCTCGGGCATCGAGGTGGTCCGGGCATACGGAATGGAGCCGCTGCTCAGCGAGCGGGTCCACGAGAAGGTGGACGAGCAGTTCCGCGCCGAATTCAAGACCTATCGGTTCAGTGCGACACTGTTCTCCAGTGCCGAGCTGTTCGCCGGCATCATCACCGCCATCGTCATCGCCGCCGGTGTCATCATCGGTGTCGACGGTGGGGTCACCCTGGGGACGCTGGTCGCCTTCCTGTTCCTCGTCAACCTGTTCGTCGAGCCGGTGCAGATGCTCGTCGAGGTGCTCAACACGGCCCTGTCTGCCGCGGCTGGCCTGCGCAAGGTCCTCGGCGTCATCGACGTACCGGTGGACATACCCGACCCGGTCGACGGAACGCCTCTGCCCGACGGGGGTCTCGACGTGCGCTTCGAGGGCGTCCGATTCAGATATCCGACCGGCGGCGACGTCCTCATGGGCATCGACGCCCACATCTCCTCCGGTCTCCGGGTTGCCGTCGTGGGCGAGACCGGATCCGGTAAGACCACCTTCGCCAAGCTCGTGGTTCGACTCCTCGACCCGACCGAGGGCCGGGTGCTGGTCGGGGGCGTTCCGGTCGACACGGTCCCGTTTCGCGATCTGCGGCGACGCGTCGCCTTCGTGCCTCAGGAAGGATTCCTGTTCGAGGGGACGGTCGCCGACAACGTCCGATACGGACGCCCGGAGATGACCGACCCCGAGGTGCGCGCCGCCTTCCTCCAGTTGGAGCTCGGGGAGTGGCTCGATCAGATGCCGGACGGGCTCGACACCCAGGTGGGCGAACGCGGGAATTCGCTGTCCTCCGGCGAGCGCCAGCTGGTCGCCCTGGTCCGCGCCTGGGTCGCCGACCCCGACCTGCTCGTGCTCGACGAGGCGACGTCAGCGGTCGATCCTGCCCTGGAGGTCGGCCTGCGGCGCGCCATGGAACGCCTGACCGAAGGCCGTACCAGCATCACCGTCGCCCACCGGCTGTCGACGGCCGAGGCCGCCGACAGCGTGCTCGTGTTCGACGACGGTCGCCTCGTAGAGACTGGAAGTCACCGCGAGCTGGTGGCGTTGGGCGGGGTGTACGCCGACCTCCATATCGACTGGCAGGGAGCAACGAAGAGTTAAGCCACTCAGAGCTCGTGGCTTAGGGCTCATAGCTCATGGCCAGAAGAGCCACCAGCTACCAGCTACCAGCCAGAACGGTTCGGCTGTTAGCTGTTAGCTGTTAGCCGGTAGCCGGTAGCCGGCGCTGCCGGAGGCAGCTCTCCGGCATCGGGTAACATCGTCAGGCCTTCGGGGGTGGTGTAATCGGCAACACGACAGGTTCTGGCCCTGTTATTGGGGGTTCGAGTCCTCCCCCCCGAGCGAGGCGGAAGCGATTCCGCACTCGGCCCCGTCGTCTAGCGGCCTAGGACGCCGGCCTCTCAAGCCGGTAGCGCCGGTTCGAATCCGGTCGGGGCTACAACAGAGCGAAACCCCCAGCCTGGAGGGGGTTTCGCCGCGTCGGTAGGGCCTCGGTCTCGCGGTGGCCGCCGCGTATCCCGAGATCGGGCGGTCCCGCGAACTCGCGAGCGATCCACCGTGACGGTTGCCAAGTCCTGGAGAGGGCTGCTATACCGTGGCAGTATTATCGTGGAAGGTCTTGCCGATGAACGCACCCGGTGACCGAGGTCACCACCGTCTTTTTAGAGGGCTGCGTCGTTGGATGGTCCCATCGCTCTATGGCTGGCTGATTCTCGCGACGGTGGGTGCGGTGCTAGTCGCTCCGTCAGCCGAGGCCACAAACGTGGGGGCGACCACGGGCTGTGGGTATGAGTCGGGGACTAGCGACGAGTTCACGGGATGTGTCTCGCTGCAGAACAACAAGTGGTTTGCCGGACGCCCCTCCGCGTTCGGGAACCAGTGGCCTGGCATCGACGATGCTGTCATGGATTCGCTTGCTGGGGACTACGACCCCACCGACCTTGTTGCCTACTGGACTACGACAGACAACTACCCCGATGCTTGGTTTTGGGATTGGACGTGGGTGAACCGAAGTGCAATTGCGTGGGTCGACTGTCCGGCCTCCAACACCGGTATCGGCTACTACACCCAGGGGGCGGCCACGACCCGCTGGTGTCGCGGTCAGATCATCAGATTCAATTGGTCTGCGGTGGAGGCGGCTGCAGATCAGGGATATGTGGATATCAGCCCTGGCGGAACCGAGCCAGGTTTGCCTCTCGACGACTTCTCCGCCTACGTCGCATGTCACGAGCTTGGTCACACTGTGGGTCTTCGGCACACGGGCAACGACTGGACATGTATGAACTACGAGTACACGGGGATACCGTTGACGGGCTATGACTCGGGGCATGCCCCCTATCTGAACAATCACGACAGGTCTCACATCAATGCGAGGTACTAGAGCTCTCTCCCTGGTCGCCGCCGCGCTGTTCCTGACCACGCTCGGGGCCTGCGCCTCGACCGATGCGACGCTGCCATCGACAGCGATCGCCCGGGAGCCGTACGTCGACTCGTCGCTCGGAGGGCGCCCGACGACCGGGACAGCCGGCGAGCCGGGCAACGAATGGACGGACGAGGGCTCGCCCCTGTACGAGTGGCCCGCGGATGTGTCTGAGTCCGAACGGTTCTGGCGCGGCCTCCGGATCGCCGGATTCGAGATTCCACTGTTCCGTACCGTCGAGGATCTCGCGGCCTCGGCGACAATTGTTGCGGTTGGAGTTCCGGTCGGTGTGGGTCCGTCGATCAGCCTAGGTGGCGACCCTGACAACAACGAGACGGTGTCGTCGTTCACCGTGATCGTAGAACTCAAGGAGGTCGTGCGATCACGAGCGCATCTGCACGGGGTCACTGAACCGCGTGCGGGTGACAGGGTCACCGTGATCGTTGACCGCCGACCCGCTGAAGAGTTCCCGGATGCGCCGGTGTTGCTCTTTCTCCGGGCGCCCGGGGATAACCGCTACTACCACCAAGTCGATCCAGCAGACATCGCCCCCGATCACCGGGACTACTACCGCGCCACCCTGACCGCGTGGGAGGCCTTCCGTGTCGGTAAGTACGACTTTGTGAACTCGCAGTCGATCTTGGTTGGCGACCGGCGTACGACAGTAAATCCGATGCGCGATCCCGCTGATGACCCCCTTGCCGACGTGATATCGGACAGGCCGATCTCTGAGATCGTTGATCTGATCCGATCGATGCCAGCTCCGTAGTCCAGGAAGGCCGCCGAGCAGCTGGATCGGATTCTTCCGCCCGCCCTCGTCGCCTGAAGACGTGAACGACAGCCGAAGGCCCCGGCACCGGCCTCTCAAGCCGGTAGCGCCGGTTCGAATCCGGTCGGGGCTACGACATCGCCGCGCGCGCCCTCAATCCAGCGGTGCGAACAAGTCCACCGGATTGCCGTCGGGATCCAGCAGCGTGGCGTACCGCTGGCCCCAGAAGGCATCGAACGGCTCCAGGGATCCTCGATGCCCGGCACCGACCATGTCGGCATAAGTGGCATCCACATCGGTGGGGCTATCGCACAGGAACGCCAGGGCGATCCGGTGCCCTCCGGACGGTGGCTCCCACGCCGAAAACGACTGCACGACCTCAACCGTGTCGAACATCATGCGCAGCCCGCCGACCGTTGCCTCGACGTGACCCTCCGACTCCGCCCCCTCGAGAATGTCCACGCCCAAGCGGCGATAGAAGGCAAGCGTCGCCGCCATATCGGCAACAACCAGACCAAACGCGTCCATGCGAGCCATGACAAGAAGCTACCAGCGACCGGCTACCAGCCAGAAGAGCTCACAGCTAACAGTCCACAGCTCACAGCCAGAACGGTTTGGCTGTGAGCTGTTGGCTGTGCGCTCTCGGCCACGTACCAAGTACCAAGTACATGTCTGGCTGTTAGCTGGTAGCTGGTAGCCGCGGCTCGCTAGAGCCGCTGCCGCGCTGCTTCCAGGCGGGCCAGGGTTCGGTTCCGACCGAGGGCTTCAATCGACTCGAACAGGGGTGGGCTCACCGAAGAGCCGGTGAGGGCGACACGCAACGGCTGGAGGCCCCTCGACGCGCTCAAGCCCTGCTCGTCCAGCATGGCCCGGAGTGCCTCTTCAATGGCGACGGTCGCCCATTCATCGACTCCGGCGAGAGCACCGGCGGCGGCGGCGAGCACCTCACCGCTTCCCTCCCCCATGACCTTGTCCCATGCTGCTGCGTCGTAGGTGAGGTCGTCGATGAACAGGAAGCGCACCTGGGCGGGTACGTCGGTGAGGTGCTTGATCCGCTCCTGAACGAGCGGGACCACGGACTCGAGCACCTTTCGCTCGGGCGCGGTGAGACTCCGGCTCAGATCGTCCTCGACCAGCGGGAGCACCGCGACGCCGAGCTCCTCCACCGCCATCGCCCGTAGGTACACGCCGTTCATCCACTCGAGCTTCGCGGTGTCGAACACGGCAGGGTTGCGGGAGACATCGGCGAGATCGAACCGGGCGATCATCGTGTCCAGGTCGACGATCTCCTCATCGTCTCCGGGCGACCACCCGAGGATGGCCAGATAGTTGCGCATCGCACCGGCCAGGTACCCGCTCTCCCGATACGCCCGCAGGGCGGTGTCACCGTGACGCTTCGACAGCTTCTGACCGTCCGGACCGTTGAGCAGGCTCAAATGCGCGTACGCCGCCGGTTCCGCTCCCATCGCCCTGGCGATGGCGATGTGTTTGGGCGTAGAGGGGAGGATGTCTTCGCCGCGCACGACATGGGTGATGCCGTAGTCCACGTCGTCGACGGTCGAGGCGAAGTGGTAGGTGGGGGTGCCGTCGGTGCGCAGGATCACGAAGTCGTCGACGTCGTCGTGGTCGAACCGGACCTCTCCCCTGACGAGGTCGGCGACCACCGTGCCCCCGGGACGCGGGATGGAGAGTCGGATCGGCGCACCAGCGGCCCCCGCGTCGGAGTCGCCACGGAACTCTCCCCGATACACGGGTGAGCGCTTGGCCGCCTGGGCGGAGGTGCGCAGTTCCTGTAACTGCTCCGGCGACGCCAGGTCGTAATAGGCGTGGCCGGCAGACACCAGCGCGTGAGCCACCTCGCGGTACCGGTCGAACCGATCACTCTGGCAATAGGTGCCGTGCGGGCCACCGACATCGACACCTTCATCCCAGTCGAGGCCGAGCCACCGGAGGCCCTCGACGATATCGACCTGGTACTGCGGGTCGTTGCGAGCGAGATCGGTGTCGTCGGATCGCAGGATGAACGCGCCGTCCCTGCCCCGAGCGAACAGCCAGTTGTACAACGCGGTACGGGCCCCGCCGACGTGCAGGTGACCGGTGGGCGAGGGGGCGAACCGGACCCGCACCGTCATCCGGCGACCACCGGATTGGTGAGCACGCCGATGCGTTCGATGGCGACCTCGACGCGATCGCCGGGCTCGATCGGGCCGACGCCGGCTGGCGTGCCGGTGAGGATCACGTCGCCGGGGAGCAGGGTCATGACTCCCGAGATGAACTCGAGGAGCTCGCCGACCCCGAAGACCATGTCGTCGGTGGTCCCGTCCTGACGGAGATCACCATCGACGGCGCAGGTGATCCTGAGCCCCGCCGGATCGACCTCGGTCTCGATGGCCGGACCGATCGGACAGAAGGTGTCGAATCCCTTCGCCCGGGTCCACTGACCGTCGATCGCCTGGAGGTTGCGCGCCGACACGTCGTTGGCAGCGGTGTAGCCCAGGATGTACGCCGAGGCGTCGTCCGCCCGCACCTTGCGCGCCACCCGGCCGATCACGACAGCGAGTTCGGCCTCGTGGTGCACCTCGGTCGCCTCCGCAGGGATCACGATCGACGCGCCTGGCCCAATCACTGCGGTCGAGGGCTTGAGGAACAAGATCGGCTGCATCGGCACTTCGGCGTGGCGCTCTGCGGCGTGGTCGGCGTAGTTGCGCCCGACGCACACCACCTTCGTCGGGAACACCGGCGACAGCAACCGCGCCTCCTCGAAGGGAACCACCGTCTCCTGCGGCTCCCAGGCGACGAACGGGGTCCCCAGGTGGATCCTGATGCCCTCCTCCTCGACCGCCCCGTAGGCGATCTCGTCGCCGAGTTGGACGCGGACGATCTTCATGGGCGGGAGTGTCCAGCGCTCACGACACCGTCCGGATCACACGCTTGGCCTCGGCGGTGCGACGCCTGATCGTCTCGACGGGAGCCGCCAGAGCGGTCAGGTCGGTGGCGGTGATGAGACGCTGCGGGGCGTGGCGAGAGTGGGCCATACCGACGGTCCACCGCAGCCGCCACGCCGGGTTGTGGGCGCCCACACCCAGGGCCGCCTCACCGGCCTCGATGTCGTCGAGCATCGGGGCCCGCCCGAGTCGCGCCGCCCGAGCCGCCGCCAGCACCATCACGGCGCGGCGCACGTCGTCGACGGTCTCGCCTGCGAGTGCTTCGGTCTTCCGAGCCGCCACCAGGCGTTCGGCATATCCGGCGTCGGGGCCGGTCGTGCCGAAGGCGCCGCCCCACCGCACCTCCGACGGGCTCGTCATGTCGCCTGGCCGGTCCGGCGACCAGCGGTCGGGATACGAGGGATGGCCGGTACGACGCGGCAGATGTTCGATACGAAGGGGGACGTTCGGCTGTTGACCCATGGGGGCAGGATAGAGCTGGCGCCAGAGGCGCCAGCTCGCTATTCGCAATTCGCGGTTCGCAATTCGCAGACCAGGACGCGGCGTTGCCCCGGATGAGGCACGGGGCGGTTCTTGCGAATCGCGAAGAGCGAATCGCGAATCGCGCTAGACGAAGTCGAGCCAGTGGCGGTAGTCGCTGAGCTTTCCGGTCACGGCTTCGGTGAACAGGGCCTGGGCCTGCCTGGTGATGGGGCCGGGCTCCCCGATACCGACCGAACGGTCGTCGATCTCGCGGATCGGGGTCACTTCGGCGGCGGTCCCGGTGAAGAAGGCCTCGTCGGCGTAGTAGAGGTCGGCCCTGCTCACCAGTCGTTCCTGGACGTCGACGCCGGCGTCGCGCAGCAGGGTGATCACCGAGTCGCGGGTGATCCCGTCGAGTACACCGGCGCTGATCGGAGGCGTCCACACCGAGCCGCCTCGAACGATGAACACGTTCTCTCCCGACCCTTCGACCACGTAGCCGAGGGCGTTGAGCAGGAGCGCCTCGTCGTAGCCGGCGATGATCGCCTCCTGCTTGGCCAGCACGCTGGTGACGTATTGACCGGTGCCCTTGGCGTTGGGAATGAGCGAGTCCTGCGAGACACGGCGCCACGACGACACCCGCACCCGCACCCCGCGCTCGACTCCCTCGTCGCCCAGGTACGTCCCCCACACCCACGAGGCGATCATGGTGCGCATCGTGGCCCCGCGCGGGTTGAGCCCGATGGATCCGGTGCCGAGGAACGAGATCGGGCGGAGATAGCACGCCTCTAACTCGTTCTGCCTCACCAATTCCTTCGCCGCGGAGGTCAGCTCCTCGGCCGACCACTCCAACGGGAGCCGAAACGCCTTGGCCGACCGAACCATGCGGTCCATGTGGTCGCCGAGCCGAAAGACCGCCGGGCCGTCGCCGGTGGCGTAACACCGGATGCCCTCGAAGACCCCGGTGCCGTAGTGGAGGCCGTGGGCGAGGACGTGGACCGTCGCCTCCTCCCACGGGATCAGGGACCCGTCCGACCAGATGAACTTGGTGGGCTGCATGCCGTCGCTCATGGCGACAACCCTAGGTGACGCGCGTGCCAGTCCACGATGGCCTCGAACCGCTCCTTCCGATACCTGGGCTTGCCCGACCGCGAGAGTTCATGACTGCTCTCCGGGACCCGCAGCATCTCGACCTCTACACCGTTGGCGTACAGCGCGGAGAAGTACTGCTCGGCCTGCTCGATCGGACAGCGGAAGTCCGTCTCGGAGTGGATCAACAGGCAGGGCGTCGTGACCCGGTGGGCCCGGGCGAGCGGACTGGCCAGCCACAGGTCGGCGCGCTCCGGGTCGGGCTCGCCGATGTACATGCGGGGGAACCAGTACCCGATGTCGGAGGTGCCGGCGAACGAGGAGAACGAATACACCCCGCGCTCGGGGACGGCGCTCTTCCAGCGGTGATCGACGGCGAGGATCATCCCGGTCATGAAACCGCCGTAGGAGCCACCCATGATCCCCTGCCGATCCGGGTCGAGACGATCGAAGCGCTCGACGGCGGCATCGGCGACCGCCAGCAGATCCTCCAGATCCGGTGGCCGCTCCTCCACCCACCGGCCGACCGGCACCCGGACGAAATCGTCGCCGCGACCGCTCGATCCTCGCGGGTTGCACGCCACGACACCGAAGCCGGCAGCGGCATAGACCTGAAACTCGTCGAAGAACCGCCAGCCGTACTCGGTGGCGGGCCCGCCGTGGATGTTGAGCAACAGCGGCACACGGGCATCACCCGGCGGCAAGAACGCCCATGCGTCGATCTCGACACCGTCGTGCTCGACGACGAAGTGCTCGGGCTCGACCAGGGCTACGCCGTCCCGGAAATCGGCATTGACCGCGCTCAGCGTCTTCTCTTCCCCTGACTCCCACCAACGCAACTCACCGGGGTCGGTCACGCTCGTCGATACGAGAGCCATCGCCGACCCATCCGGTCGGGTCGTCATCGACGAGATCACCCGCTGCCCACCAAGCACGTCGGTCCAGGTACCGTCGGGATGGATGTCGACGACCCGGTTGGTGCCCCGGTCCTCGATCACACAGCGCGCCCTGCCATCGGTGAGCCACTGGGGTCCGCGCGGAGTCGAGGTGACGGTTGGGGCCTCCACGGCCCTATCCAGGTCGGCAGCGAGGCGGACCGGCCCGTCGGTATCGAGGCGGAACAGCCCCGCCATGGCGGGGTAGTCCCATAGTCCCGGCATTCCCACGACATGAGGCACCCCATCGGGGCTATAGGCGAGCAGGTTCCAGTGTCCGAGCTCGGCGAGGGCGACCGCAGCACCGCCGCCGATCGGCACTTCCCACGGCTGCGATCCGGCATCCAGGATTCGCGTCTCGTGACGCGGGCTCATGAAGCCGACGGCACCCCCGTCGGGACGCCACACCACCGAGCTGTCACGGTCGCCGTCGGTGAGTGCTGACACCTCGCCGGAGTCGACCTCGACCAGGTACACCCGCCTCTGGCGATCGTGGAGCCATCCCAGCGTGTCGAAGCGATAGCCGGGCCGTTGGATGCGCCGCGAGCGGCGCTTGCGTTCGTCCTCGTCGAGGTCGGCGAGTTCCTCGATCCACGAGACCCCGACAGCGGCCAGCGACGACCCGTCGGGAGACCACTCGGCCTCCTCGGCGCCGAGACCGAAGTCGGTGAGCGTTCGGGCTTCACCGCCGCTCGCCGGCATCACGGCGACCTGAGCGGGCTTTCCCGGCTCGCCGCTGGCGCGCAGGAAGGCGAGGTGGGAGCCGTCCGGAGACCACCGCGGCCGGGTGTCGGCGGGACCGTGGGTGAACGGCCGACACTCGGACCCATCCCACAACCAGATCAGGCGGTCGTAGCGGTCGTCCTCGAAATTCATCCGGGACACGGCGAAGGCGATACGCACACCATCGGGGTGCAGGACCGCGTCCGACAGGGTGGAGAATCGAGTGAGGTCGTCGGGAAGCATCGTCGGCGAGGCTAACCAGTTCCGAGGGACGAGGGACGAGGGACGAGGGACGAGGGGCGAGGAGCGAGAAGGCTCGAGATGCGCCCGATGCGCGATACTCGATACTCGCTACTCGCTACTGGAGACCGGATGCGCCGCCTCATCGCCTCCTCCATCGGACTGGGACTGATCCCGCGGCGCCTCTGGGGTTCGGACGCGGGTGCCGGCACCTTTGGCGCCGGGCTCGGCGCCGGGATCGCCGGGTTACTCCTGTGGCTCCAGGTCCCATGGTGGGTGTCGCTGGCCGTTGCCGCTGCGGTCACTGCGATCGCGCTGTGGGCGGCGATTCCCTTCGCCGACGGGGATCCGGGCTGGGTGTCGATCGACGAGACGGCAGGCTCCCTCATCGCCGTGATCGGACTCGGGGGCATCCCGTGGGTGGTCGCTCTGGTGGTGGCCCGACTCGCCGACATCGTCAAGGTGCTGCCGGGGGTCCGCGCCGCCGAGCGGCTTCCGGGAACGGTCGGGATCACCGCCGACGATGCCCTCGCCGGACTCTACGGACTGGCAGTCGGATGGGCGCTCACGGCTCTGCTGTGAGGGGGTGCGCGGATAGGTCGCTGGCTTCATCAGGTTTCGGCTTGCCACAAGCCGAAACCTGATCCCG
>JBBDWO010000010.1 GCA_040902765.1 Acidimicrobiia bacterium
ATCGTCCCCACATTCACATGCGGCTTCGAACGCTCAAACTTCGCCTTACCCATGGGATCTCCGTCTCCTCGTGTGTGTTGTCGTGGCCGACGGCGTCGGCACCGTAGCGGCGGGTGGACTCGAACCACCGACTACCCGATTATGAGCCGGGTGCTCTACCTCTGAGCTACGCCGCCCCGAGCCCCCTCCCGGGATTGAACCGGGGACCCCTTCCTTACCATGGAAGTGCTCTGCCGCTGAGCTAAGGGGGCAGTACCCGAAGGCCCCGACAGGATAGCGAGCGGGGAGTGGTCAGTGACCAGTGGCCAGTGGCCAGTGGCCAGTCACCCGTCACCCGACGCCCTTCTGCCCCGCGGACTCCGACTCGCCCGATAGTCGTCGAGTGCGGCCCGGGAACTCAACCAAAGGCCGCCGTGACGAGCCGCTCGCAGACGCCCAGACACCGCGAGCTGTCGCATGTAGGTGCTCGAGTACGGGCTTCCCTCCGCAAGGGCCGCCAGTGTGATCAGTCGGGCGTCTCCTGCCAGCCGAGGCAGGATGAACCGGTTGATGGACTCGCTCACCGCTCGGACCAGGAGCTCTACCAGGCCGGTCGTGTCGTTGCGGTCCGAGCGCTCCAGAGCACGAAGATATCGATCGCGCTGGTCCAATCGGATGACCACCGGCGGGTAGCCGGACTGGATGAGCTCCCAGTTCATCAGCAGCCGCCCCACTCGGCCATTGCCGTCGACGAAGGGGTGGATACGCTCGAACCGGGCATGTCGCCCCGCAGCGCGCGTAATCGGGTGGACAGTTTCGTCAGGCGTCGCTTCGTCAGCCCACGCCGTCATGTCGGCGTGCACCGAGGTTGCCGGTGAGGGGCTGAACCTACCCCGCCCGCCGACCAGCACCCCAGTGCTCCTGAAGGCCCCGGGCTCGTCGCGTGTCGGCGGCGGGAACGCGGCCCATACAGGACCGACGACGAGTCGGTGAACCTGTCGAACGGTCGCAAGGTCGAGAGGTGATTGTGCGGTGGCTGCTGACTCGTAGACCCAGGCAGCCGCAGCCGCATACGCCTTGACCTCCAGCGCTTCTTTGATCGATCCCCGCGCCTCGCCACGCTCGACCACGGCGCGGACGTCCGCCTCGCTGAGCGTGGTGCCCTCGATCGCCGTGGAGTGATGGGTGTCGAGCAGCCAGATCTCTCTCAGAACGTCATCAACTTCGAGGCTGTGGGGCAACCCCCCGAACCGTTCTCGAAGCAGGGCAACTTCTCGATCGACCCGCTCGACGACCTGCTGTGTTGAAGGACGCCCACGCGGCATTACGAATACCTACGCTTGGATTGAGTAGGTCATATCGTAGGTATTCGGGCGCGTCTCGTCTAGGGGTATGCAAGTTCGTCTCAAGAACTCGGTGGGGGGAGAAGGATTCGAACCTCCGTAGGCGTAGCCGGCAGATTTACAGTCTGCTCCCTTTGGCCGCTCGGGCATCCCCCCGGCGAATCGGGAGACTACCTGACCGAAGCAGTCTTCACGGCGGCGCCAGGACCGATAGATTTCAACCCACACGAACCGGAGGAAAGTCCCGACATGGCCGACCAGCCTCGCGATCGCGCTGTCATCTCGTTCGAACAGGCCGAGCGCATGGCGGCCGAACCGCGCTCCGACCCTTTGGGCGGACCCAGGACCGTCGAGTTCCTCACCTTCATCGGTGCCGTGGCCGTGGCGGTGGCCACGATCGCCCTGGTCATCCGGGTCGCCTTCCCGAGTGATCCGATGTTCGACCTCTTCCTCGGATCGTTCGACAACGTGTCGGGTGGGCTCGTGGCCCTCGGCGGGGCCGTCATCGTGTTCGGCACCGGCTACCGCTTCGCCGATCGGGGAGGGGCCATCGGGCGCGGTGCCGGATTCGCCCTCCTCGTGGGGTACGTCCTCGTCCAGGCGGGGTTCGGACTCCTCCTGCTCGACCTCGATCTCGGGGACGCCACGCCGCTCGTGGTGCTCCTCCCGTCGGCAGCGGTCGCCGTGCTGGGCTGGCTCCGCCTCCGCAGCGTTCCGACCCAACTCGCCCTGTTCGCAGTGGCCGTCTCTGCAGTCAGCGCGCTCCTCGTCCTGCTCCAGATCCAGGACTACATCGATCCGACGATGCTGGCGACGAGCACGGCCTTCGGCGCCACACCCGACATCGGGGGTTGGCAGGGGCATCTCGCCTTTGTCGCCCTCGGCGCGGCATGGGTGTGGTTCGCCCGCACCGGCACGCTCCGGCCCCGGAACACGGCGTTCTTCCTCGGGTCGGCATGGGCGGTCGTTTTCGGTCTCGCCCTGTATTCATCGGCCGACGGCTGGATGATCCTCTCGGGAGCGATCGCCCTCGCCCTCTTCATCACGGCGACCCAGTGGCGCAGTTCGGTACTCGCCGCCGTCGGGGCATTCGCCGGCCTGGCGCTGATCGTTCAGCTGATGCTGCTCATCCTCGACGAGCCAACGGCGACCGCCTTCGTCCTCTGGTTCGGCATCCCGGGCCTGCTGGCGCTGGGCGGGGTCTGGGCGCTTTCGAGCCGCAGCACCGAGCAGTCACCGGCACCGACCGTCGACTGACCACGGCTCGATCAGGCTGGCGTCTGGAGCCTGCCCTAACGCTCGATGCCGCCGTGGGCCATCTCGGTGAGGCGATGGACCCGCTCCGGGATCGGCGGGTGCGTCGCGAACATGCGGCCGAGTCCCCCCATGCCGCCGCCTCTGCGCCCGAACGCCTTGAGCGGATCGGCGATGAACAGCTGGGCGGTGGCCTCGTTGACCTTCATCGGGACCTGCGCGGTGCCCTCCTCGAGTTTCTGGAGCGCCCGGGCGAGCGACAACGGTGCGCCGGTCATGGCGGCACCGGTGCGGTCGGCCTCGTACTCCCGCGATCGGCCGATCGACGCCTGGATCACCATCGCGGCCAGCGGGGCGAGGATGTAGGCGAGGATGCCGACGACCGCCATGGCCGGGTTGTTGTTGCGGCGATTGCCTCCCATCCCGGTCCAGAAGGCCATGCGCACCAGGAAGGTGAGCGCGATGGCGACGGTTGCCGCGATGGATGCGATCAGGATGTCGCGGTTCTTGACGTGGCCCAGCTCGTGGGCGAGCACGCCCTCGAGTTCCGACCGGTCCATCAGCTCCAGGATGCCGGTGGTCACCGCTACGGCAGCATGCTTCGGGTTGCGACCGGTGGCGAAGGCGTTGGGCTGCGGTGAGTCGATGAGGTAGATCTTCGGCATCGGCAGGTCCTCGCGCGCCGCCAGGGACCGCACGGTCGAGTACACCTCGGGCAGCTCCTGCTCCGACACCGGCTTGGCCCGCGTCGATGCCAGGGCGATCTTGTGCGAGAAGAAGTACATGGCGAAGTTCATCACGCCGGCGATCCCCAGCGCGATCAGCGCGCCCTGATTACCGCCGACCAGCTGGCCAACGATGAGGAACAGGGCGCCCAGCGACACCATCAGGACGAAGGTCTTCATGTTGTTACGCAGCATGGGCACAGGATACCGAGGCCGGGGGCTTCGGCCACCAGAGTCCGGAACGCGCTGGGAGGCCCGCACGGGGCCTCCCAGCGCATCGGTCAGTTGTGATGAGCTCCTCAGTCGAGGAACGATTCCACCCAGTCCAGCGCGTCTTGCTTGTCCAGTCGCCACACACCACCGGTGCCGCCACAGGCCAGATTGAGCCCGTAGGAGGTGATGCCTGCGATGGTCAGGCTATCTCCGATGAAGTTGGGTCCACCGCTGTCTCCGAAGCAGGTACCTCCGGTGGCCGCGTTGTTCGAGAGCAAGAACGAGAAACCACCCGTAAAGCCAGGAGCATCCTTCTGGATGAGCCATGGGTTGGCCCGGTACCGGATCCGCTCCCCGACTGCAAAGGCGGCGTTCGCCAACTGGAGTCCGTAGCCAACCGACGTGAACGTCGTCTGGCGACCGACCTTGAGGTCGTCGAACTGCCCAGCAGTCGGGAGGCTGCCGTACGCGGGGAGATCCCAGGGCTCGTCGAGTACGACGACCCCGAGATCGTTCAGGAAGAACGCGTTGTCGTCGTAGTCGTAGAAGGTCTCGGGGTCTCCCGTCTCGGTCCAGCCGTCTGCACCCCAGTTGTCGAAGTAGATGTCTTCCGGATCGTCGAAGATCGGATAGCCATTGTCGGGCCGGTCCGTCTCGACGTCTGCGGCAAACCACAGCATCGCCTTGTCCATGCCGTACGTGCAGTGACCGGCGGTCACATACACGGTCGGCGAGATGAGGGTGCCGGAACAACGGTGACTCACCTGGAGCACGTCATCCGTATCAGGATCGTCATCGTGATCCGTGTAGAAGAAATACACGGACATACCGACCATCGGATGATCGTCCCCGTCGAGCTCACCGTTGGTGACCGCCGAACCCGGGACCGCCATCGTGAGCATGAGTACCGCCGTGGCGGCGAGAGTCAGGAATCTTCTGCGCATGAGAAGCACCTCCGTATCGATTCGTGTCTGTCCTCGCCGGGCTGAGCCCCTCGGTCCGACCGCGCGACCCTAACTTGATGTCGGGAATTACGCGCCCGAGCGAATCAACCGACCGAGAACAAACGGCGGAGGCCGTCCAGCCCGCGCAGTTCGTGCTCGCCGCGATCCTCGAGGACGAAGCCCGCATCACCGACGAGCGCAGCCGTCGTCGCCGAGATCAGCACCTCCCCGTCTCTGGCCAGCCCCAAGATGCGTGAGGCCTCGTGGACGGCGACGCCGCGCAGATCTTCGTCAGCAAACTCCACTTCCCCGGTGTGCACCGCAGCTCGCAGACCGAGTCCAAGATCCCCAGCAACTGCGATGAGAGCCCGGGCACAACGAATGGCGCGAGCGGCTCCGTCACAGACCGCGAGCACGCCGTCTCCCGTCATCCGGATTTCGACACCCCGGAACCGGCCCAACTGCTCGCGCATGCGAGTCTCATGTGACGTCACCAGATCGGCCCACGCCGTCGGCCCCATCCGTATCGCCGTGCCCGTCGAGTCGACGATGTCAGTGAACACGATCGTGGTGAGCACGCGCTCCCTGAGCGACTCCAGCGGAGAGATCCATCCCCGCACACCTGTCCAGGAGATCATCTCGAGTGGCTCGCCGCCGACCACCCACGCATCGTGGACCGCCGGGATGTCGACCACCGACATCGGCCCGACATCGAACTCGGTGCCGTCGGACAACAGAATCCCCATCCGCCCAGAGAGCACCACGCCGACATGTCGGAGCATGCACCACTCGGTGCCGACCACCGGCTTGACGTCAGTCGACCATCGCCACCCCGGCTGGTGGACGTCGTGAGACACGGTGAGGCCACCGAGGGTGACCATCTCCGACCGGAGGCGGTCCATCTCGATGACCTCGTCGGGCCCCGCGAACGGCCTGATGTACTTCGCCGTGGTTTCGTCTCGGTCCATGAAGGCTGAAACCTACCGAACGATCACGACCCGACCCGGGCCTCCAGCACCCGAAAATCCCCCAAGCCGCGTGGATGGAGCAGTGCTTCGGCGTCGACGACCTGGCTTCTCAGCACGACGCGGTGCATGGCGTCGCCGCGGCGAGCAGCGTCGAGCTCGGCGACCCGCAGCTCCACCAGCGCCTCGCGGATGCCCCACTCGCTGAGGAACTCGACCTGGCGATGGAGCCGGACCGCTGCTCCGGCTTCGACGGCGACTCGCATCAGCGCTGAGAAGTCGACATCCATCGTGATGTCGGTGGCGCCGGGTTCCAGCAGCGGGTCGGGGCCGAGATGGTGTCCCCGGTAGGTCCTGATGGTCCCCTCGGCGCGTCGGGGGGCCAGGCCGTCCGTGGTGTCGCCGTAGTCGATGACGACCACGGCGCCGCCGGCGAGTCGGTTCAGGACTCCGCGTAACCACGCTCCCGCGGCCAGTTGCACCTCGACCACCGCGTCGTCGGGCACGGACCCGGCGTGGAGGTCCGCCCACGCTGCCACCACGGACCGAGCCTCGACTTCGGCGTAACCGAGCCCTTCGTCTTCGGCGATCACCGCCCGCTCCATCCAGCGTCCCCCTCTCCGCACGGCGACCGCGGCCGGGAGGTTGTCGAGCAGCTCGTTGGCGATGACCACCCCGCGCAGTGGATCGGGGACGGCATCGAAGGTGTCGACGACGACCGCTTCGGGCACCGCCTCGCCGAGGCGCAGCTGCGCCGAAGCCGACACCTCCACCGCGACCGCGGCCACCGGTTCGGCGAGCGCATCGAGCAGCGGACGCAGCAGGCTGCCGGTCCCGGCCGCGACCTCGACGACGCTGAAGGGCTCACCGATCCGTTCCCGCTCGGCGGCGACGAAGCGGGCCAGGGTCTCGCCGAAGAGCGGCGACACTTCAGGGCTGGTGAGGAAGTCACCTTCCTTCTCGGACCGCACCGCGCCTGCCGCGAAGTAGCCGTCGGACGGGTCGTAGAGGGAGATCTCCATGAACCGATCGAACGGCATGGGACCGCGCGCGGTGATTTCATCGCGGATGCGCGCGAGAAGAGAGCTACCAGCCACCGGCTACCGGCTTCCAGCGCCTCAAGTTCACCTCCCAGGATCGCGAGAGGCTAGGCGATCATGGCATCGAGCCCCGGGGGTGCGTCTTCCGAGGCCGCAGGGCGCCCGGGACCGGAACGCGGGAAGTCCGGTAGCCGGTAGCCGGTAGCTAGTAGCGGTAACCGGTAACCGGCTAAGGCTCGACCAGGTCCACCAGTTCCGCGGCCCACGGGCAGAACTGGTTGCCGTGCTGGCTGACGAACTCGTCGTAGCCGAGGTCGTCGATGTACGACACGGTGCCGTCGCATACCTCGATGGTCATGTCGGCGAACTCGACATCCCGGATGTGCCAGTCGTGCCCGAGGTTCACCTCGCCGTCGCCGCGCTCGATGTACCCGTTGGGGATTCCCGGGTTCTCACCGGCGGCGAAGGCGGCACGCGCCCGGGCCGCGGCGTCGCCGGTCAGCAGCACGCGATAGGTCTCGCCATCGGGCGTACGGAACTCGGCGATCACGTCACCGGAGGCCGGTACGGTCGTGGTCGTGGTGTCACCCGCCGAGCCGCCGCAAGCGGCGACCAACAGGCTGATCGTCAGTGCGCCGACGAGGGCGCGGAGGGTCTTGGTCATGGCACCTTCGACGCATCGCAGGTCGCCGCGGTTCCCCACGGCGCACCTCAAGGGGCCAGAGATAGGTGACGATGCAGTAGTGCTTCCGTGGAGAACCCCACCGTGACTATCGATACCCGAAACGTCGCGGTCAGCCGGTATTGGCTGGCCGGCATTCTCCTGGCGGCGAGCGCCGCGCTCGTGGCGCTCTTCGCCGCCGTGGTCAACCAGATCGACGCCACCCGACCCGTCGGCGAGGGCGAGCTGTTCGCCTCCGATGCAGCACTGGTCGCCGAAGTGATCCAGCAGGAGAACGACCTCGACACGGCGGTTCGGACGGCACGCAACCGGCTCGGGATCCTCGCCGTATCGGTGATCGACACCGACTTCACCTATGTGGCATCCTCCTCGCCGAACCTCGTCGGAGCGTCGGTCGACATCCCGTTCTTCAGACGCGACCCGCTGCCGATGCGAGCGCTCACCGCTCCCGCCGGTCACCCGATCCACATCGACGGCATCGAAGAAGCAACTTCAGACCTGGCGATGTATCAGGTGCTCATTCCCGTCGACGACGGCGCCATGGCACTCATGTTCTATGACCTGCGCGACCTGACGGTGCGCAGGGCCACCTCGGACGGCATCACCCCGGTGACGCTCCTCCTCGGCTCGCTCGGAGTGTTGTTCGTGGTCGCCACCGCCGCCCTCATCGCCGGTCGAGCCGGTGCCCGTCGTCGGATCATCGCCGTCATCGAGGAAGCGAAAGAACTCGAGATGCGGGCCGATGAGCTCGCTCAACACAACCGCTCCCTGAGCGAGGCTCGTTCCGCCGCTGAACGAGCCCTCGCCCTGGCCGAGGAGAAGAACCGCATCCGCTCCGAGTTCGTGTTGATGATCAATCACGAGTTGAACACGCCGCTTACCGGGGTGGTGACCAGCGCCGAGCTGATGGCGGCACACCCCGACATGTCGGCCGAGGATCGTCAACACCTCGTCAACGCGATGATCCAACAGGGCGACCTCCTGAAGCGGCTCGTCTCGCGGATGCTCACGCTGGCTCGCCTGGAGAACCGCGGTCTCGGCTACTCCCTGCGTCCGGTGTCGGGCGACGCCCTCATCGCCGATCTGTCTTCCGTGGCCCGCTCCGATATCGCAGATCCGCCGGCGTCCTGGTCGGTGATGACCGACCCGGAGGGGATGGCGTCCGTGCTGTCGGCGTTCGTCGAGAATGCGCTGACCCACGGCGGCGACACCGTCCGGATCGCGTTCACGGAAGGTCTGCTGTTCGAGCCCGACCTGACCATCGGAGAACCTCCGCACGACGGTCGTTACGTGGTGGTCAGCGACGACGGCCCAGGGATCGACCCCGACTTTCTCCCCCGCATCTTCGAGAAGTTCGAGAAGCGAAGCGACAGCCCGGGTACCGGGCTCGGCCTGTACCTGGCACGCCTCATGGTCGAGGCGATGGGAGGGTCGATAGCCGTCACCACCGGACCGACGGGCAGCTCCATCGCCGTCGGTGGCCCAACGCCCCTGGAAGCGACGCTGTGAAACGCGCCCTCGCCTCCATCGTGCTGCTGTCGGCAATCACTGCGTGCAGTGGCACACCCGCCGACGAGAGCCGGGTGGTGCTGAGCGAGTACTCGATGGTCGCCTCGCCCGGCCTCCTCACGGCCGGAGCCGTCGACTTCGAGGTCGAGAATGTCGGGGAACAGGGTCACATGATGGTCATCACCGACGGCCAAGGGACGGTGCTGGCGACCACCGAAGTCATCCCACCCGGGACCACGACGACGCTCCGCGCCGAGCTCGAGGCGGGCCGCTACCTCGCCTCGTGTCGGATCGTGGTCCAACTGCCCGAGGGCCGAATCGTCGACCACCTCGAGGAGGGGATGGTCACCATGCTGCGGGTTTCAGCCGCCGACGGCGGCTCGTAGGCCCTAGCGGCCGAGCGCCCGGGCCGAGTCGCCGACCAGACCGAGCAGGTCCGGGTAGATCCCGACGGCGATCACGACGAGCACGGTGACGCCGATCGCCACCTTGAGCGGCGGCGAGAACGGCGCCCCCTCACGTACTTCGAGTCCGTCGCGCACCGGCTCCATGTACGCCGCCTTGACCACCCGGGCGTAGACCACCAGCCCAATGACCGCGTTGACTGCGGCGATCGCCGCCAGGGCCACTGCCCATCCTGAGGCGGAAGCTGCCCCGATGACCGCCTTGAACATGACGAACTTGGCGAACCATCCGGCGAGCGGCGGGATCCCGGCGAGCGAGAAGAAGAAGATGGCGAGCATCGCCGCGATGGCGGGGGCGTGTCGGTTGAGGCCTGCCCAGTCCTCGAGCTCACCGCTGCCGGTGCGCTTCGCCCCGGCGATGATCACCCCGAAGGCACCGAGGTTCATGAAGGCGTAGATCAGGGTGTAGGTGACCGAGGCGGCGATGGCGTCGCCGAGACCGACCACGTCGTAGCTGGCGGCCATGGCGAACGGCACCAGGATGAAGCCGGCGTGGGCGATCGACGAGTAACCCAGCAGGCGAACCAGGTTGGTCTGGCGCATCGCCACCAGGTTGCCGAGGGTCATCGACAGCACGGCGAGCACCCACAGCAGCGGCCCCCAGATGTGCGGGACGGTGGAGAAGGCCAGGAAGCAGACGGTCAGCATCCCCACCACGCCAGCGGCCTTCGAGCCGACGGACAGATAGGCCGCCACTGGGGTCGGGGCACCCTGGTAGGTGTCCGGCGCCCAGAAGTGGAACGGCACCGCCGCCACCTTGAAGGCGAAGCCGACGATGACAAACACCACGGCGAGGACGAAGGCGGGCTCGCCACCGAGGTCGGCGGCAGCAGCGGCGATCCCGGCGAAGGTGATTTCCCCGGTGAGGCCATAGACCAGCGACATGCCGAACAACATGACCGCGGCTGACATGACACCGGTGAGGAAGAACTTGAGCGCCGCCTCGTTGCTGCGGGTATCGCCCTTGCGCCATCCCGCCAGCAGGAAGGCCGGTGCCGACACCAGCTCGAGCGACACGAAGATCGTGATCAGGTCGCGTGACGAGGCGAGCATCACGGCACCGAGAACCGAAGCGAGCAGCAGGAAGTAGAACTCCCCCTGGTAGTACTCGTCGGCCTCCAGGTAACCGACCGAGAGCAGGATCGTCACGATGGCGGCGACGATGAACAGCCCCTTGAGCACCAGGGCGAAGGTGTCCACCACGTAGGACCCGCCGAACATCACCCGGGCCCCCGTGTCGCTGCACCCGGGCAGGTCACCACATAGCCCGAGGGTCAGGAGCGGGAAGAGAGCCGCCACCAGCCCCACCAGTCCCACCACCCCGGCCAGGTACTTCTTGTGGTCGGGGACGACGAGATCGACCCCGATCACGGCGAGGACCGTGGCCGCGAGGATCAGGTCGGGCGCGAGGGCGTGGTAGTCGAACACTCAGCCCCCGAAGGCCTTCGAGATCAGGTTGGCGACCGCGCCGTTGGTGGCGCCGAAGACGATCTTGGGGAACACGCCGATGGCCAGGATCGTGATCACCAGCGGCACCCAGGCGGTGAGTTCGTAGCGGTCGGCGTCGTGCATGTCCTTGTTGAGCCACTCGTCGGATGCCTCGCCGAGGTTGACCTTCTGGAGCATCCACAACATGTAGCCGGCGGTGAGGATGGTGCCGATGGCTCCGATCACCATGGCCGTGCGGAACACTGACAGGCTCAGACCGTCGAGCGGGTTGAACGCACCGAGCAGCGCCATGAACTCGCCCCAGAACCCGGCGAGACCCGGCAGCCCGAGTGACGCCATGGCGGTAAACCCCAGGATGCCTCCGATGATCGGCAGCACCTTGGCGTTGCCGCCGAGACGGGCCATGTCGCGGGTGTGGTACCGGTGCTGCATCGATCCGGCCAGGAAGAACAGCAGGCCGGTGATGAGCCCGTGGGCGACCATGCCGATGATGGCGGCGTTGATGCCCACCTCCGACAGGCTGGCGATGCCGAGCATCACGAAGCCCATGTGACCGACAGACGAGAAGGCGATAAGCCGTTTCATGTCGGTCTGGGCGAGACACGCCAGGGATCCGTAGATGATGGCGATCACGGCGAGGATGGCGATGATCGGGGCCCATTGCTCTGCCTGGGACGGCAGGATCGGCAGGCTGATCCGGATGATGCCGTATCCGCCGAGCTTCAAGAGGATGGCGGCGAGCAGCACCGAACCGACGGTCGGCGCCGCGGTGTGGGCGTCGGGGAGCCAGGTGTGCAGGGGCCACATCGGGACCTTCACCGCGAAGCCCAGGAGCAGGGCGGCGAACACCCAGGCTCCGAAGGTACCGGCGAACGCACCGGCCTGGCCGGCCTCGGCCAGGGCCACCATGTCGAAGGTGCGCGGGTCGCTCTTGAAGTACAGGGCGAGGAAGCCGAGCAGCATGAACGCCGACCCGAACAGGGTGAACAAGAAGAACTTGATCGAGGCGTAGAGCCTGGTCTCCACCTCCCGCCTGAACCCGGGCAGCTTTATCTTGGTCTTGTCGCCCCAGATCCCGATCATGAAGTACATCGGGAGCAGCACCACCTCGAAGAAGATGAAAAACAGCACCAGGTCGAGGGCGACGAAGGTGCCGTTCATGCCGGTGGCGAGGATCAGGATGAGGATCAGGAACGCCTTGGGGTTGTGCGGCTCCGGCCAGTGGTTCCACGAATACACGATGGCCAGCAGCGTGATGAAGGTGGATAGCACCAGCAGCGGGAGGCTGATCCCGTCGATCCCGATGTGGAACCGGGCGCCAATGGCCGAGATCCAGCTGAGGTCGGTACCCAACTGGAAGCGCTCGGCGGTTCCGGTGTCGAACCGGAGGACGGCGAGGATCGACAACGCGAAGGTGACCACGGAGACGGCGAGCGCGACGAGCTTGACCAGGCCCTCCTTCGCCTTCGGGATGAACAGCAACACGCCCGCCCCGGCCACAGGCAGGAACACGATGAGGCTCAGACCCCACCCGCTCTCGAACCAGTCCATCTCCTTGCCCTCCTCCTAGGTCACGATCAGGAAACCAACGACGAGCACGATCGCCCCCAGGAAGACCGCGCCCACGTACTGCTGAACCTTGCCGGTTGTCGTATACCGCAGCGCCTCACCGGCCTCGGAGGCGCCGCCGGCGATGGCGTTGGCGGCCAGGTCGATACCGCGCTGGTCGAGGCCACCGTAGACGAACCGACCCAGCGTCATCGACACGGCCGCAACCCCGTTGACCACCGAGTCGATGACGTAGGTGTTGGTCCAGTCGACGAACCGAGCCACCGGACCCTTGATCGGCCCGACGACGCCACCCAGGTACAGGTCGTCGATGAAGTACTTCCGCTCGAGGAGCGGGTAGAGCCCGGCGATGCGGAAACGATCGCGCTCCTCCTGGGTGGCCGCATCGCCGCGCCATAGCCGGGTGCCCAGCGCGATGCCGGCTCCGGCGGCAGCCAGGCCGATGACGGCAACGACCAGGTTGAGCGACTCGGCATGGTGGTCACCGGCGGCGAACATCCGGGTGCCCACCCAGTCGGTGAATCCGGTGAAGATCCCGGGCATGTTGACGAAGCCGGCGACGACCGCGAAGAAGGCGAGGGCGTACAACGGATAGAGCATGACCGGCTTGGGGTCGTGCGGATGCCCGTGCCCCTTGTACTCACCGAAGAACGTCAGGTAGACGGTGCGGGCCATGTAGAAGGCGGTGATGAAGGCGCCGACGATGGCGACCACCAACACGAAGGAGGCGAGCGTCCCCCCGGTGCCGCTGGTGGCGTCGTACTGGATGGACGCCAGGATCTCGTCCTTCGACCAGAAGCCGGCGAGCGGAAAGATGCCGGCGAGTGCCAATGACCCGATGAGGAACGTCTTGTAGGTCCCCGGCATGTACTTGCGCAGGCCGCCCATGTCGGTCATCTCGTTGGAGTGGACGGCGTGGATGACCGCACCCGCCCCGAGGAACAGCAGCGCCTTGAAGAAGGCATGGGTGAACAAGTGGAACAGACCGGCGGTGTATGCCCCGGCTCCCATCGCCACCACCATGTAGCCCAGCTGGGACAGTGTCGAGTAGGCGAGCACCTTCTTGATGTCGGTCTGGACGAGGGCGATCAGCCCGGTGAGCAGCAGCGTGAGGGCGCCGATCACGATGATGATCGTCTTGACGTCTGCCCCGAACATCTCGGACTGATAGAACGGGAACATCCGCCCGAGCAGGTACACACCGGCGGTCACCATGGTGGCGGCGTGCATCAGCGCCGACACCGGCGTCGGGCCGGCCATGGCGTCGGGCAGCCAGACGTGGAGCGGGAACTGGGCGCTCTTGCCCATGGCGCCGATGAACAGGGCGAGCCCACCCCAGAAGGCGACCTGGGCGAGCGCCGAGTCTCCATTGGCGACGGCGGCGAGCACGTCGTCGAACCGGAACGACCCGACGGTGACGCCGATGATGATGACGCCGATCACCAGGCCGACGTCGGCGACCTTGTTGGTGATGAACGCCTTGATGGCGGCGGCGTTGTTCTCGTGGTCCTCCCAGTAGTGCCCGATGAGCAGATAGGAGGCGACGCCGACGAGCTCCCAGCCGACGATCAGCTGGATCATGTTCGCCGCCGAGACCAGCACCAGCATCGCCCCGCCGAACAGGGTGAACGAGGCGAAGAACCAGGTGTACCTGACCTCGTCGGCCATGTATCCCTTGGCGTAGATGAACACGAGCAGGCCGACGACGCCGACCACCGTGTACATCATGATCGACAGGCCGTCCACCACCCATCCCCACTCGATGGTGAACGACCCGATCGTGGCGACCTCGATGGCCCCCTCGTACACGATGCCGCTGGCGGCATTGGCGACGAACAGGACGATCCCGTAGGCGGCGACGAAGCCCATCGAGAACACGGCGAGCTCCCACCCGCGGTACGGCAGTCGCTTGCCGAAGAAGACGATGGCGAACATGGCTACCAGCGGCACCACGGGGATGAGCCAGGCCATCTGGGCGAGCATCCCGCCGTCGGTATAGGGCACGTCGGCGGCGAGGACCATGGTGGAGAACGCGTTCATCCGGTCACCACCTCATCAGGTCCAGCTCGTCCACGTTGGCCGACTGCCGGTTTCGGAAGATGAGCACGATGATCGCCAGACCGACACCGACCTCGGCGGCAGCGACGGCGAGCACGAACAGGGCGAACACCTGACCGGAGACGAGCGTGTCTTGGAGGTGGGCGCCGAAGGCCACCAGGTTGATGTTGACCGCGGCGAGCATCAGCTCCACCGACAGCAGCACCAGCACCGCGTTGCGGCGCACCATGACGCCGTAGACCCCGAGCGAGAACAGCGCCGCGGCGAGGACGAGGAACTGGTTGACGATCACTTCGGGTCCCTCCGTGCGATGACGATGCCGCCGATGAGCACGGCGAGCAGGAGAAACGACACTGCCTCGAACGGGATCACGAACCGGGTGAACAGGACGTCACCGAGCAGGTCGGTGGAGGTGACCTCCTCACCGATCTCGGCACCCCGAAAGGCCGTCGTCGTCGTGGAGACGATGGTGACGAAGGTCGCCACGGCCACGGCCGCCGCCGGCCAACGACGCTTGTGATCCAGTCGGACCGGGTCGCGGCCGGTCGGGGCTCTGGTGATCATGATGCCGAACAGGAACAGCACGATCACGGCTCCGAGGTAGACGAGGACCAGCGTCCAGGCGACGAACTCGGCGCCGAGCATGAGGAACAGGCCGGCGGACCCGGCGAGCGTCAGCATCAGCATCAGGGCGGCGTGCACCACGTTGCGGCTGGTCACCACGAGCACGGCGGCGCCGACCATCACCAGGGCGATGACCAGAAACACCACATTGCGAGCGTCGCTCGCCCAGTCCATCGCCTCGCTGATCATCGCGCCGAGGTCCATCAGTTGCTCTCCAGGGAGGGCTGATCCGGCACGGTGCCGAGCCAATGGGTGAGGCGCTCCTTGTCGTGGAGCATCGCCGAGATGGAGCCCTCGGAGTACTCGTACTCCGGCGACCAGAACAGGGCGTCGAAGGGACAAACCTCCACGCAGATCCCGCAGTACATGCAGAGCGCGTAGTCGATATCGAAGCGGTCGAGGGTCGCCCGGCTGCGGGGACGGCCCCCCTCCTTGGCGGGCGGCTGCATCTCCTTGTGCCCCTCGATGTAGATGCACCAGTCGGGGCACTCACGGGCACACAGCATGCACACGGTGCAGGCTTCGACGTCGAGGGCGATGACCCCACGCGCCCGGGCCACGGGGATCTCCTTCTCCTTCGGGTAGTTGACCGTGACCGGCTTCTTGAACAGCGTCTTCAGCGTCAGCCAAAGACCCTTCAGTAGACCGGTACCGGGAAGACTCAAAGCGGGGCGGTTCATGGTGTACTCCGAATCGCGAATCGCGATTCGCGATTCGCGATTCGCAGGTCCGGCGCGCAGCGAATCGCGAATCGCTCCTGTGACTGGTAGCTAGTAGCTGGTAGCCGGCGGCTCATCAGAACACCACCTTCAGCGTCGCGATCACCAGGATGTTGATCAGGCCGAGGGGGACGAGCCACTTCCAGGCGAGCACCTGGAGTTGATCCTGGCGCATGCGGGGGAAGGTCCACCGCAGCCAGATCATGACGAATACCAGCAGGGTCGCCTTGCCCAACAGGACCAGCGGCCCGACGAAGTCGAGCATCGCCGTCGGCACACCCGGCACGTAGTACCCGCCGAGGAAGAGCGTCGAGGCGATCGCGGCCATGGAGAACATCCCGACGTACTCGGCGAGGAAGAACATCGTGAAACGCAGCCCCGAGTACTCGGTGAGGTAGCCCATCACCAACTCCTGCTCGGCGAACGGCAGGTCGAACGGGGTCCGGTTGAGCTCGGCGAGAGCGGCCACCATGAAGATGCCGAATCCGATGAAGTGACCCTGGAGAATGTACGGCAGGGCGATGCCGACGCCGCTGATGTGGAACACCGGCTCGGACTGGGCGGCGACGATGCCTCCCATCGACATGGTGCCGGCATGGATGACGACGCCGACCACGGCCAGGATCAGCGGCAGCTCGTAGGCGATCAGCTGAGCACCGGCGCGCAGCCCGCCAATCAGCGAGTACTTGTTGGCCGACGACCACCCGGCCATGAGCACCGCGATGGTGGCGAAGGAGCTGACGGCGATGGCATAGAAGATGCCGACGTCGAGGTCGCGGATGATCACCCGGGGACCGAAAGGAATGATGACGAGCACGGCAAACGCCGACATGAGCATCATCGCCGGTGCCGTCTTGAACACCGGGCGATCGGCGTCACGGGGGATCAGATCCTCCTTCTGGAGGAACTTGACGCCATCGGCAAGCGGCTGTGCCCACCCCCACCGTCCCCCGGCGAAGTAGGGACCGATGCGGCTCTGCATGTGGGCCGAGATCTTCAGCTCGGCGAAGATGAACCCGAGGGCGATGGCGGGAACCACCAGGGCGACGATGAGAACCTTGAGGCCGAGGACCACCCAGAAGTTCGACAGGAGATCGGTCATCGGTCCACGTCTCCGAGTACGAAGTCGAGGCTGCCGAGGACGGCGATGATGTCGGGGATGACATGGCCCGGCAGCAGCCACGGCAGAACCGACAGGTTGGAGAACGACGCCGATCTGATCTTGAGTCGGTAGGGACCGCGGCCACCCTCGGAGACCACGAAGTACCCCATCTCACCCTTCGGGTTCTCGGCCCGAACGTAGACCTCGCCCTTGGGCACCTTGATGATGCGCGGCACCTTGGCCTGCAGCTCACCCGACGGCATGCCGTCGATCGCCTGGATCACGATGCGCGCCGACTGGCGGATCTCCTCGAGCCGCACCCAGTAGCGGTCGTAGGAGTCGCCGTTGACCCCGATCGGCACCTCGAAGTCGAAGTCGGCGTACGGCAGGTAGTCGCCGGTCTGACGCAGGTCGAAGCCCACGCCGGACGCCCGCAGATTGGGACCGGACACGCCGTACTCCAGGGCCTTGTCCCTGGGGATGATGCCGACGCCCTTGGTCCGCTGGTGGAAGATCTCGTTGCCGAGCACCAGGTTCACCATGTCGTCGCACACCTGCTCCACCTTGGCCATCGCCGCCTTCGTCTGGTCGAAGAAGCCGGCGGGCAGGTCCTGCGACATCTTCTTGGTGCTCGATCCGCCGCCGTAGGCCGGCTTGACGCCGCCGACGCGGTTGAAGTTGGGATGGAACCGCCCACCGGTGACGCCTTCGATGAGGTCGAGCACCCGCTCGCGCTCGCGCAGGGCGTGCATCAGCGGCGTGGCGGCGCCCAGCTCGAGGGGGAACGAGGACAGGAACACGAGGTGGGAGGAGATGCGCGCCATCTCGGTGAGTACCAGGCGGATGTACTGCGCCCGGGCCGGCACCTCGAGTTCGAGGAGCCGCTCGGTGGCGACCATGAACGGGATCTCGTTGGCAAACCCGGACACCCAGTCGATGCGGTTGACCAGGGCGGTGATCTGCGGGTAGGTGCGTACCTCGGCGAGCTTCTCATAGCCCCGGTGCATGTACCCGATGACCGGCTCCACCTCGGTGATGACCTCACCGTTGACCTTGGCGACGAGGCGCAGCACCCCGTGGGTCGAGGGGTGCTGGGGCCCGAGGTTGAGGGTCATCTCGGGGGTCTGCAGCTCCACGGACACCCTGACTTCCGAGTGGTGCATGGCGGTGAGGTGCTGATCGGTCACGACTCGTCGGCCCCCTCGTCGGCCCCCTCGTCCTCGCCGTCGGCGTCGCCCGCCTCTTCGTTCTCCTCGGAGGGCATCCCTTCGACGTCGACGGTGCCGGGCCACGGCTTCACCTCACGGGTGAGCAGAGGAAACGTCTTACGGAGGGGAAACCCCTCGAACTCGTCGGTCAAGTACAGGTGTGTCAGCTGCGGATGGCCGTCGAAGACGATCCCGAACATCTCTGCGGCCTCCCGCTCGTGCCAGTTGGCGCCGCCGAAGGTCTCTATGAGGGTTGGGAGCACCGCATCGTCCTTGGGGAGGTCGGTGCTCAGCAGGACGAAATTGCCGTCTAGGTCGCCCAGGCAGGAGATCACCTCGAACCGCGGCTCCACCTCGCCGTCGGGCGGGTCGCCGACCGCCACCTCCGACGACCAGTCGACCGCCGACAGCCACGAGAAGAACGGGGCGTGCTCCTTGGCGGCGGCATGCGCCGCGATCCAGCCGTCCCGCGGGACGCGCACCTTGGGCGTGGCGAAGTCGGCGGACCAGTCGTCAGACCCCACGATGCCAGCAAAGCGCTCGGCCACAACGGCGGCCGCAGCCGGGGCCTCAGACGGGCTCTCGGTCACGCCGGCTCCACTTCTCCTTGATGTTCTCGCCCTTGATCTTCTGCTGGAGGAGGACGATGCCGTCCATCAGCGCCTCGGGCCGGGGCGGGCAGCCGGGTACGTACACGTCGACCGGGATCACCTGGTCTACGCCCTTGGTGACGCTGTAGGAATCCCAGTAGGGACCGCCGCAGTTGGAGCACGATCCCATCGAGATCACGTACTTGGGGTCAGGCATCTGCTCGTAGAGCTTGCGGATCGCCGGCGCCATCTTGTCGGTCACCGTGCCGGCCACGATCATCAGGTCGGCCTGCCGGGGGGAGGCGGGCAGCGGGATGATGCCGAACCGCATGAAGTCGTAGCGGGGGCCAGACGCCGCCATCAGTTCGATGGCGCAGCAGGCGAGGCCGAACTGGAACATCCACAAGGAGTAGCGGCGCCCCCAGTTGAGCAGCCACGAGATCGGCTTCGGGGTCTCGAACCGGTCTAGGACTCCCACTTGAGGACCCCCTTGCGCATGGCGTAGACCAGGCCGATCACGAGGATGAGGATGAAGAGCACCATCTCGACCAGGGCGAATCCGCCGAGCGAGTCGATCCGGATCGCCCACGGGAAGATGAAGACGGCCTCGATGTCGAAGATGAGGAACAGCAGGGCGAACACGTAATACCGGATCTGGGTCTGGCTCCAACCCTCACCCACCGGGTCAACGCCGCACTCGTAGGACTGGAGCTTGATGGCCGACGGATTCTTCGGGCGAAGCAGCGAGCTCGCCCCCATGGCGATGACCACGAGGAGTATTCCGAACCCTGCGAAGACGGCGACTGTGATGTAATCCTGGAAGTAGTCCGTCACGTCTTCCTCGGGGGGGCCGACTGTCCGAGGGCGAGTATAGGAAGCGGGCGCGAAGGCCTGGGAACGGGGAAGTCACCAGTCTTGGAGAGGATGGCCCGTTGACTCTCTCCCTCCGAAGGGGGGAGTCCCGGAGGGAGCGAAGCGACCGGAGGGGAGGGGGGAGGGGGGAGGGCTAACGCTACGAGAGCCTCGCGCCGCGTTTGGCCTCCCCCTCCGTCATCGGCCTGCGGCCGCTGACACCTCCCCCTGCGGGGGAGGAGAGCGGAAGGCGAGACTCCATGCTCAAGCCGGGAGAACGCGTACCGGCCCATGTCGGAGCGGCCACAATGACCGACGATGCCGAACGATGAGCCGATGCTGTCCGAGCGCCATCAGCCTGGAGCCTCATTCCGCGCTCCCGACTATGCCGGTGGCGGCCTGGTCAATCTCGTGGCGGAGTTGGAGCGGCGGCTGACCGGTTGGGCGCTGCATCCGGGGTTGACCGCGGAGCTGGCCGACCGGGTGCCCGACGCCGACTCGTACGTGTTCGTCCTGTTCGACGGTCTGGGCGACCACCAGCTCGACCATCCGCATGCGGCGCCGTTTCGTCGGGACCGGGTGGGAGCGATCGACTCGCCGTTCCCGGCGACCACCACCGTGAGCATGGCGACCATCGCCACCGGGCTGAGTCCCGCCGAGCACGGGATCCTCGGCTACCAGCTGTGGATGCCGGAGGTGGGCGAAGTGGTCAACACGATCAAGTGGACCACGCTGTGGGGGTCGCCCCTGGACGTCGACACCATCGCCGTCCTGCCGGTACCGAACCTCTGGGAACGGCTGCGGGCGGCGGGCCGGGAGCCGATCAGCCTCCAACCGTGGGGGTTCCACGACTCACCCATGTCGCGGATGCTCTACAGAGGCGCCCGCTTCGAACCGTGGGGCTCGGAGCGGGAAGCCGTCGACGCCGCACTCTACCTTGCGGCCACACCGGGAAGACTCGTATTCCTCTACGTGCCTCACGTCGACTTCGCCGCCCACGTCGGTGGCCAGCAGGACCCCGACTACGCCGAGGCGATGGCGATCGCCGCCGATACGTGGGACCGCCTGGCGCGTGCACTGCCAACGGGGGCGGCACTCGTCGGCACCGCCGATCACGGCCACGTCGACATTTCATTGAAGCACCAGATTCGGATCGACAAGACCGACGAGGCAGGTCGCAGCTTTTACGGCGACGTGCGGGCGGTGTTCGTCCGGGGTGACGGGGCATCGATCGCTGCTCGCTACCCGGTCACCTGGATCCCGCGTGCCGACATGGAGCACTGGTGGGGGCCGGGTGAGCATCACCCGGCGTTCGAGGACCGTGCCCCCGACGGGGTCCTGGTGGCCGACGAGGGCTACGCCCTCCTCCACCGCCACGCCGACGAACGCCTCGTCGGCCAGCACGGCGCACCGACCGAGGCGGAGCTGCGGGTGCCGCTCTTAGTAGCGAGTAGCGAGTAGCGAGAGCTATGAACGCGTGGTCTCGCTTTCCTCCCCTGTAGGGGGAGGTGGCAGCGGCCGCAGGCCGATGACGGAGGGGGGAGGGCAAACGCGTCGCGAGGCTTTCGTAGCGTTCGCCCTCCCCCCTCCCCGCCTTCGGCGGTAACTCCCCCTTCGGGGGAGAGAGTCACATGTCGATGCCAACCCGGGTGTGCTGGCGTGAGTCGGGAAGCCCCGGTCGTTCTTTAGTAGCGTCGGCGCATGAGCACCTTCGATGCAGGCGTGTGGCCGATCCTCGCCTTCCGGGATGCCCGGGCGATGATGGCGTTCCTGCGCGACGCCTTCGGTTTCGTACCCACGGTGGTGATCGAGCACCCGGACGATCCAGCGGTGGTTCAGCATGCCGAGATGCGCTGGCCCCTCGGTGGCGGTGTGATGTTCGGAACTGCTGGCAAGGACGACTCGGAGTGGGGCCAGCGGCTGGCGGGCGCTGCCGGCGTCTACGTGGTGTGCGACGACCCCGACGGTCTGTTCGCCAGGGCGGCGGCGGCCGGAGCAAGGGTCGTTCGAGGGTTGGTCGACGAGGACTTCGGATCGCGCACCTTCACCGTGGCCGATCCCGAGGGCAACCTGTGGAGCTTCGGCACTTACGCCGGTGAGCCACTACCCGAGGGCTAGACCGCGGCCGCGAAGAGGCGCTCGGCGGCGAACTGACCGAGTCCCACGCCTGAACCACCCTCGATGCTCACTGTCACCGTGCCCGCCGGTGCCCGCTCGACCACCTGGACGGCTGCTCCGGGACGGAGCCCGATCCTGTCGAGGAATCCCATGAGCTCGGCGTCGAGCTCCAACTCCTCGGAGATGCGCTCGACCCGGGCCGCCTCGCCAATCGGCAGGTCGGCGAGCGGTTGCATGGCTGGCGGCTTGTATCCGGCACCCGGGATGGCGTTGCCGTGCGGGCACGTCTTCGGATCGTCCATGGCGGCCCACATGGCGGCCTCGACGTCGTCGGAGATCACCGACTCCCAGACCTCGGCCTCGGCGTGGACCTTGTCCCACGGAAGGCCCAGCACTTCGGTGAGGAAGCGTTCGGCGAGACGATGACGACGAACCACTCCCTCGGCGAGGTCGCGGCCAGCGCCGGTCAGGGCGATGTCGGGCTCGGTTCGGATGAGGCCCTCGGCTTCGAGCTTGCGCGTCATCTCGGAGACGCTGGCCCGGCTCACCCCCAACCACTCGGCGATCCGGGCCTGGATGACGGGGATGCCCTCGTCTTGGATCTCCCAGATGGCTCCCACGTATTCGCGGTGAGTCGCCTTGTACGAGTGGTCCTGCATCGCCTCGATGGTATCTCACCGAAGAGAGTAAGGCTCCCTAACAGATGGTGATTGGACTCTTGACACCATCCGATTCGGCCCTAGTGTCACCGTCCATGCATCGAAACAGACGCGGCGTAGCCGCACTCATCCGCCTGATCCTGACCGTTCTGGTCGCCACCTCCTGCTCGTCGGGCGACGACGGCGCCCAATCCCTCACCGTGTACTCCGGCCGCTCGGAGGATCTCGTCGCCCCCCTCATCCAGCAGTTCCAGGACGAGACCAACATCGAGGTCTCGGTCCGATACGCCTCGAGCACCGACATGGCCGCCACTCTCCGCGAGGAAGGTGCCAACTCCCCGGCCGATGTCTTCTTCGCCCAGGACCCGGCATCGCTGGGCGTCGTCGCAGAGGCCGGCCTGTTCTCGGCGCTCCCGGGAGATCTCATCGCCGGGGTCCCCACCGAGTTCTCGGGCGGTAGTGCCTGGGTGGCCGTGAGCCTGCGGTCTCGAGTCCTCGTCTATGACACCGAGCGTCTCAGCCCTGCCGATCTGCCCGCCACCGTCGACGATCTCCTCGATCCGGCGTGGGGTGGCGGCAGGATCGGGATCGCCCCCGGCAACGCGTCGTTCATCGCGTTCGTCTCGGCCATGATCCTCGAGCGTGGCGAAGAGGGCACCCTCGCCTTCCTGGAGGGTCTCGCCGCCAACGAGCCGCAGATTTTCTCGGGCAACAGCCCAATCGTCGCCGCGGTCGACGATGGGACGGTCGAGGTCGGCCTGGTGAACCACTACTACCTGCTCGGGCTCCGGTCCGACGTCGGGGAGACCCGTGCCGAGAACCACTTTTTCACCACCGCCGGAGCAGAGTCACTGGTGATGCCAGCCGGAGCCGGCGTGCTCGAGGCGTCGCAGAACAAGGAAGCCGCCCTGCGCTTCATAGAGTTCCTGCTCTCCAACAACGCCCAGGAGTACTTCGTGACCGAGACCTTCGAGTATCCCGCGGTCCCGGGCCTGGCCGCGCCCGAGGGAGTGCCCGCGATCGAAACCCTGGCTCAGCCCGGCCTCGACCTCTCGGCCCTCGCCGGCGTGCTCGACCGGGCAACCCAGCTCATCTCGGAGGCAGGGCTCTTGTGACGACGGAGCCGACCCCAGCGGTCGGCACCCTCGACCCCCGGCCATCTACCGGCGCGGCGCCCCCCACCCTCCGCGGGGCGGCGCCGCGCTGGTTGTGGCTCCCCGTGGTCCTCGTGCTCATCCCGGGCCTGGTTCCGATAGCCGGTCTGGTGGGCCGGGTCGTCGGCGCCACCGACGATGCCCTGGCCCTCGCCCGGTCGGCGCGGACCCTGGCTCTGGTCTGGAACACGGTGCTGCTGATGGTGGTGGTGACGGCAAGCGCCGCCGCGATCGGGGTCACCGCGGCATGGCTCACCGAGAGGACCGACCTCCGCGGGCGGGCGCTGTGGCGGGTCCTCGCCGCACTCCCCCTGGTCATCCCCTCATATGTCATCGGCATGACCTTCGTCTCCGCATCGGGCCCTGGCGGGCTGATCGCCTCGGTCACCGGATGGCAGGTGCCCTCGCTCACCGGCCTCTTGGGTGCATGGGCCGCACTTGCCGTCTCGACCTATCCCTTCGTGTATCTGACGGTCCGCGCCACGCTGCGTCGCCTCGACCCCGCCCACGAGGACGCCGCCCGCGGTCTCGGTGCCTCACCGTCGCGGGTGTTTCGCACGGTGGTCCTGCCGCAACTCCGCCCGGCACTCGCCGCCGGCTCGCTGCTGGTGGCGCTGTATACGCTGTCCGACTTCGGGGCGGTGTCGCTGGCCCGCTACGACGCCTTCACCCGCGTCATCTACGCCCAATACGCCGGCCGACTCGACCGCACCCCGGCGGCGGTGCTGGCGCTCATCCTGGTGGCGATCGCCCTGGTGATCGTCATCGCCGAGCGGGTCAGCCGCGGACGGGCGGCCTACCACTCCCGCAGCCCCCAGCGGCCACCACGACTCACCGTCCTCGGCCGCGGCCAGCGACTGGCGGCAACCGGGTTCCTCGCCGTGCTGGCGATCGTCTCGCTGGGGATACCGATCGCGACGCTCATCAGCTGGGTCGTGCGCTCGACGCAGGCGGTGACCATCCCGTGGGGCGCCATGGCCGGCTCGCTGACCGCCTCCAGCCTCGCCGCCCTCGTGGCCGCGGCGGCGGCCCTGCCGCTCGCCGTACTCGTCTCCCGGCATCCCACCCGCTCGACCGCCTGGGCGGAACGGCTCGCCTACACCACCTTCGCCCTCCCCCACATCACGGTCGGCCTCGGCATGGTGTTCATCGCCTCCCGCTACCTGGGCGGGCTGTACCAGAGCATCACCCTGCTGGTGCTGGTATACGCCTCGATCTTCTTCGCCCAGGCGCTCGGCTCGGTGCGGGCATCGCTGGTGCAGGTGAGCCCGTCACTCGATCAGGCTTCGCGCAGCCTCGGTGTCGGACCGTGGCGCACCTTCGGCCGGATCACCCTGCCCCTGGCGCGCCGCGGCATGGTCGCCGGCGGGCTGCTCGTGTTCCTCACCGCCATGAAGGAGCTGCCGGCGACGCTGTTCCTCCGCCCCACCGGGTTCGACACCCTCGCCGTTCGCATCTGGTCGGCGGCCGACAGCCTCCTCTATTCGAGAGCGGCCGTGGCAGCGTTACTGTTGCTCGCAGTGTCCGCCGTACCCATGTACGTGCTCACCACACGAGACCGATGACCTACTCCATCGAGACCCACGAGATCAGCAAGCGGTTCGGGGACGTCATCGCCCTCGACCGGTTCTCGCTGCGCGCTCCCGAAGGCAAGGTGCTTGGCCTGGTCGGCCCGTCCGGCTCGGGCAAGACGACGGCGTTGCGGGTCATCGCCGGGTTCGACCGCCCCGACATGGGCTCGGTGAGCATCGCCGGCACCCCGGTCGTCGACGACAGCACCTTCGTCCCACCGGAGAAGCGGCGAGTGGGCATGGTGTTCCAGGACTTCGCCCTGTTCCCCCACATGACCGTCGCCAAGAACGTCGGGTACGGGCTCAGCGGTGACGGCAAGCGGGCACGGGTCGACGACGTGCTCGCCATGGTCGGTCTGGCTGGGATGGGCAACCGGATGCCCCATGAGCTTTCCGGCGGAGAGCAGCAGCGGGTGGCGCTGGCGCGTGCGCTGGCACCGCGACCCGCGGTGATCCTCCTCGACGAGCCCTTCTCCAACCTCGACGCCCCCCAACGCGAGCGGGTCCGCAAAGAGGTGCGCACCATCCTGGTCGAGGCCCGGGCGACGGCGATCTTCGTCACCCACGACCGTGACGAGGCGCTGGCGCTCAGCGACGAAATGGCCGTGATGCGCGACGGGACCATCCTCCAGTCAGCACCGCCTCACGAGCTGTATCACCACCCGGTGGACCGCTGGGTGGCGTCCTTCCTAGGCGACGGCGAGTTCGTCCCGGGGACCGCCGGCGAGCACCTCGTCGAGACCGCCTTCGGATCGTTCCCCAACCGCAGTGGCGCGCGCGGTGCGGTCGACGTGCTCATCCGACCCGAGTCCGTGCTACTGGAGCGTGACGACGCCGGCACCGGATTCGTCGTCGAGCGCGAGTTCTACGGGCACGATCAGCTGGTGACCCTGCATGTGGAGGGGGGCCGTCGATTGATGGCGCGGCACGGACCCGACCCGGTCTTCAACCCGGGCGACGCCACCCGCTGGGAGATCACCGAGGTGATGGTGCTTGCAAGCGAGCCGACAGCCCAAAGCTGACAGCTCACAGCCAGAGGGTCACCGCTGATGGTGCCATCGGTGCCACTAGGGAGTACCAGTCGGGTTCAGCCGTCCGGATTTCGACTCCACAGGTCCCAGTATTCGTTGCTGAACATGAGGGTGAAAGACGTCCGCTCGCGCTCCCAGGACTCGACGAACTCCTCTGAGATCGACTTCGGCACGATCACCATGTCGATCGAATCGGCAGCCGGGAGTCGCAGCCCACCCGCCTGGCCCTCAGGCCCGTAGTAATGGGTGTGGAACGGGTTCGGGAACATGTAGAGGGTGGTGCGGCGCGCCAGGTGGGGGGTGAGGACGGTGTAGGCAGATACGGCGGCATCGGGCGGCACCATCGATACGACCTCTCGCGCCGCAGCCGCTCGAGGATGATCGGGCTCGGTGAAGGCCCGCGGGTTCCGGGCGAACGGGAGGCTGCTCCACAGGAGGGAGGTCCACAGCGCCATCACCGCCACCGCGGCCACCGCCAGGTCGCGACGCTTGCGGAAGGCACCGAGGGCGTAGACCGTGCCCATCGCCACCACGACGACGACCACGAACTGATAGTGGAAGCCGATGCGGTGCTGGTAGCCGTGGAGGCTGAGCAGGTTGCTCACCACCACCAGGCCTGCGATCGCTGAGATCTCCGGCAACCGGAGGAACACCCAGGCGAACGGGGCGGACATCTGCCAGAGGTACCAGCCGCGGCGTTCGGACCGCAGATGGTCGAACAGCTGCCCCGGTTCCGTGAAGGCGGTCCTGACCAGACCGGATAGTCCGCCGAACGGGACGCGTGACCCGCGACCGGCGAAGGACCCCGCCGCCGCGTTGAAGTACTGCAACGCGATCACCGACGAGAACACGGTGAAGACCGAAGCCCAGCCGATCGTGAGCAGTCCGATGACCCGGTCGCGCCGCCAGGCGACCCACGCTCCGAGGGGGAGGATCGCCAGGATCATGTCCTCCTTCACCATGAGCGACAGCACCACGAACACCGTGTAGACGCGCCACCGTCGCTCGAGTGCGCCGTACAGGGCGAAGCCCACGAAGGTCGGCAGGAAGGCGTCGGGATGGAATTCGAACATGTTTCCCCAGCTGATCGCGGGGTGCAGCAGGAACACGGCGGCCATGAGCAGAGCAATCGGCTCGCTGCCCAGTCGGCGACGCGCGTAGAGGAACACGGGCAAGGCACCGAGAGCGATGCCGGCCGACTGAGCGAAAAACAGCGTCCCTGAGGTCGGGAACAGCGCGTAGATGGGTGCAAGCAGGAGCAGGACGTACGAGGAGTGATCGCCGAACAGATGGAGCCCGCGCAGGGTTACGAACGGTGTGTCCGCCTGGGAGATGAGCCAGATGCCCTGCTCGAAGATGCCCGTGTCGTAGCTGCTCGTGCCCAGACCGTGATGGGCATCGAGGCTCATCGAAGTCATCGCCCACACGTAGAGCGTGATGATCCCGAACAGCGCCCAATGCCAGGGCGTAGCCCCCTTCACCGACGCGACGATCGCCGCGGCTGCGCGGCGGGCAGCCGCGGCCAGCCTCACGCCGAGGGAGCGAATGTTGCCGGCGGAACTGCCAGCGTCGACAGCCTCGAGCGGGTCCTCCACCGATGGGGAGTCGGTTTTAGACGACACGACCGCATACGGTACCCGGGGATAGAGCGCACACCGATGACCGCCACCTTGAGAGGAAGGGTTCAACCCGCCGCGTGCTGCCTGCGCAACTCCCACGCCGCCATGCCGTAGCCGCCGAGACCGATCACCAGGGCGACGACGTAGACGAGACCGCCGATGAGTGGCAGCAGCCACATGGCGCCCCGGAGGAGGAGCGCACCCACAACCAGGCCCCCGGCGACGCTGGCCCGGCTCCGCAGGAGTCGGCGACCCACCTCGGTCACCGCCGGGATCGGGCCGAAGAACAGTGCCCCGACCCACGCCAGCAGCATGGCCAAGGCTATCGGGATCCCCACCAGGCTCAAGAACAGCGGCAGGGCGGCGATCGGTGGGAGCAGGACGAGTCCCGACCCGACGAGCGCCGCCCGGCCGGGGCGGGTCGCCACCGCCTCCACCGCCTTCTCCGAGGTGGCCCGGAACAGCCACATGGCCACCAAGCCGCCGAGGATGAAGGCGAACAGCGACAGGATGCCGAGCGCTCGCAGGATGGCTCGGGTCCACACCGGGGTGAGCGAATCGCGGTGGCTGATGTCCCCGGCGACCACCGCGTCCGGATCGATGCGGCCCTCCGATGGTGAGTCGTAGGTGAGGTCGCCGCCGATCCGCGAACCGCCCGACACCGACAACCTATCGACCTCGACGACGACGTGCCGCTCGATCTTCCCGTCGATCGTCAGTCGCAACGCCTGACCGCGCAGGTCCCTACCCGTCGTTCCGCCGGCCCGCACCCGGGCCGACACCGTCAACAGGTCCCGCCCGACCGACCCGCCAATGCGGGTTTCGCCGGTGAGAGTGGCCACGTCTTCTCCGACGGAGCCATTGACCTCGACCGAGGTGGCCACCAGCCGTACCGAACCGCCCACGGTGCCGTCGATGCGCACCGGACCGCCGACCAGCCCCAGGACATCTCCTTCCACGGTGCCCCTGATGGTGAGGTCACCGCTCACCACGATCAGATCGCCCTCGACTACCCCTTCGATGATGACCCGCTCGGCAAAGGCGTAAAGATCCTCGGAGACGGTGTCGGTCTCGGTGACGATCACCTGCCCGGTGACCCGTACGGCGCCGAGCAGCAGCGGGACGGCGATCAGGACGGCTATCGCGGTGGAGCCGAACCGCCGGTCAGAGGGGGAGCGCATCGGCCAGCCAGGTGAGCAGCGGCCACGGGGCGATGCCGAGGCCGAGCGTCAGCACCCCGCCGACCCCGATGACCAGACGCATGCCCGGCGACATCGCGATCGGCGTGTCGTGTTCGCCCGGCTGCATGTACATGAGGACCACGACCCGAAGGTAGAAGAACAGCGCGGCTACGGCGGCCACCAACCCGACGATCACCAGCCACAGGTAGCCGGCGTCGATGGCGACACGGAACACGGCGACCTTGCCGACGAAGCCGGCGGTGAGCGGGATGCCACCCATCGACAGCAGCATCAGCGTCAGACCGCCGGCCAGCCACGGGGACCGCTTCCCCAGCCCGGCGAAGTCGATCAGGCCCACCCGCCCCGCCCCGCCGCCGGCGACGGCGGCGACG
>JBBDWO010000011.1 GCA_040902765.1 Acidimicrobiia bacterium
CCGAAGGCCGATGACGGAGGGGGAGGCCAGACGCGTCGCGAGGCCCACGTAGCGTGCACCCTCCCCCCTCCCCTCCGGTCGCTGCGCTCCTTACGGGACTCCCCCCTACGGGGGGAGAGAGTCCTACCGCCGGATGGTCCAAGTTCTGAGTACTCCTCATCCCCAGCCGAGGTCGTGGAGTCGCTCGTCGTCGATGCCCAGGTGGTGGGCGACCTCGTGGAGGACGGTGCGCCGGATCTGCTTGCGCAGACGGGCCGGCGTCAGCCGCATCGCCAGGTGGGGTCCCATGAAGATCGAGATCCGGTCCGGCAGCACGCCGGTGTAGTGGCTCCCCCGATCGAGCAGGGACACCCCCTCGTACAGCCCGAGGAGGCTGCGGCCCTCGGCGACTGCCTCCTGGTCGGGGTTCGGCCACTCCTCCACCACTACGTGCAGGTTGTTCACGACCTCACGCACCCACTCGGGCAGCTCGGCGAGGGCCTCGTCGACGATCTTCTCGAACTCGGCGATGTTCACCCGGTCGAGGATACGGCCGTCACCGGCAGCGGCGGTCGACGAGAATCCACCCATGCCCGAGATCACCGTCGTGCCCGCCACCGCGGATCGCTACGAGGACGTGTGCTCGATCCTGCCCACCTCCGGCGGGTGGGGCTGCACCTGCCAGTACTACCGCCTGTCGGCAGGCGACTTCTCCAGGTCGACGATGGAGGGACGGCTCTCTGCCCTGGAGGCGCAGATGGCGAAGCCACCGGCGCCGGGCGTGGTTGCCTACGCCGACGGCGTGCCGGTGGGCTGGTGCGCATTTGCGCCTCGCACCGAGTACGAGCGGCTGATGCGATCGCGCACCATCCCCTTCGTCGACGACGTCCCGGTGTGGTCGGTGGTCTGCTTCGTGGTCAAGACGGGCCATCGTCGCCAGGGCATCAGCAAGGCCCTGCTGGAGGGGGCCGTCGAGTACGCCCGGTCTCAGGGTGCCCCGGCGCTGGAGGCGTACCCGATAGATCCGGCAGGCGAACGGGTGAGTACGGCCTTCCTGTTCGTCGGGACGGTGAGCACCTTCGAGGAATCCGGCTTCCGCAAGGTGGTCGAAACCGACGCCCGAAGCGCCCGTCTCCCCCGCTGGCTGATGCGTCTGGACCTCACCGGGTAGACCCACACGCCACCACTACAATCCGGCGCCCCTGGGGCGCTTAGCTCAGCGGGAGAGCGCTGCCTTCACACGGCAGAGGTCACTGGTTCAATCCCAGTAGCGCCCACCACGCACAGATCACCGCGGTTCCCACTCCCCCGTAGTCTCACTTCCATGCCCCGACCGTCACCGTCGACGACGCGTCACACCCGGACGGGGTGATCTGGGACCTCGACCCTCCTCGAGTCGACCTCGCCCGCGATGCCGCGCGGGCACTGCGCGCGGTGCTTGACGACGTCGGTGTGTCCGTCGGCCTCATGACCTCGGGATCGAACGGGTATCACCTAGTGGAGGTCGAAGACCTGGAAACCCTGGATCCCGTCTCCTAGGGCCGATGTGCCCCAACAACGCTGAGAAAGGGCCAACGGCCCTACCGCACACCAGACCGACTGGCGGAGGCTGCGAGGGTCAATGGAGGTGTTTCGATGGACGAACGAAGCGTCATCCTCATCGACCTCCCCGAAGGGCGGTCTGTCGACACGGACTTCTTGGAGAACTTGGGCCACACGGTCGTCGTGTGCCACGGCCCGCCGCTCCGCACCCTGTGTCCGATCCTCGCCGGAGAGGAGTGTCCGAAGGTCGGTTCAGCCCATGGTGTCATCTTCGAACTCGATCTGGAACGGCCTCAGCACCGGGCGATCCTGGCTGCATACCAGGACATGCTCCCGGATGACATCCCCCTCCGGGTTTCGACGACGCCAGAACTGGCTCGCCGTCACGCCGCGTTGCTCTCGGGCGTGCAGGTCTGGACCCACGAGCCGACCATCGGTGAGCTCGACGGCTTCTCCGCCCTGGTAGAGGCCAGCGATCGGTTCCGAGAGGCCGAGCGCACAGCCTGAGGCCGCCCCCTGGTGGCTGGTCGGTAGGCCCAGCAGATCGAACCCCTGTTCGGTTAGACTCCGGCCGTGGGAGCCGCGTCGAACATCCTGCACGCCGACCTCGATGCGTTCTACGCGTCCGTCGAGCAGCTCATGGATTCGACGCTTCGGGGGCTGCCGATCGCCGTTGGTGGCGGGGTGGTCCTCGCCGCTTCCTATGAGGCGAAGGCCTTCGGGGTCCGCGGTGGCATGCCGGGGCGGCAGGCACGTCGGCTGTGCCCCGAGTTGCGGTTCGTTCCCGGGCACTTCTCCGAGTACCAGCGGCTGGCCGACGAGGTCTTTGCCGTGTGCGAGGACTTCACCCCGGTGATCGAGCGCGTCTCGATCGACGAGGCGTTCATCGACGTAGCGGGGTCGACCCATCTGTTCGGATCTGCTGCCGACATCGCTGCGACGATCCGACGCCGGGTGAGCGCCGAGATCGGACTCCCGCTGTCGATCGGCGTCGCCCGCACCAAGCATCTCGCCAAGATCGCTTCCCAGGTCGCCAAGCCCGACGGACTCGTCGTGGTCGAACCCGAACGCGAGTCGGAGTTCCTTCATCCGCTCCCCGTCGGTCTCATTTGGGGCGTGGGTCCGGTCACCCGAGAGCGGCTCGAGGCCGAGGGCATCACCACCATCGGCCAACTGGCGGTCGCTGCACCGGATCGGCTCGAGCAACTGCTCGGCGCTGCGGTGGGGGCGAAAGTCGGATCCCTCGCCCGCAACGACGACCCCCGGCGCGTGACGGGTGGTCAGCGGGTTCGGTCGCTCAGTGCTCAGTCGGCGACCCGGCGACGCACGCCCGACCCTGACTTCGTCACCCGCACGCTGCTGCATCTCGCCGATCGGGTGTCATCCCGGCTGCGCGCCAAGCACCGCATGGGCAGAACCGTCACCGGACGGGTCCGCTTCGCCGACCTGCGCGCCGTCAGCCGCTCGGTGACCCTGCCCGAAGCGACCTCCAGCACCTCGATCATCGCCGAAATCGCCCGCGAGCTGGTGATCGCGGCCCTGGCGGACCATCCCGAGGAGCGCGAGATCAGCCTGCTCGGCGTGGCGGTCTCCGGCCTGGAAGACGAGACGCCGGATCAGCCGTCACTGCCGTTTGCCGCGAGGGCTAGGCCCGTCGCTCGGCGTGACCTCGAGCGTGCCGTCGATGGGGTTCGACAGAAGTTCGGACGGGGCTCCGTCGGCTTCGCGTCCGTGGAACTCCGCGAGCAGGGTGTCCCCGACCCCTTCCGCGAGTTGGCGGAGCGGGACCTCTGACCCTTGTTCAACCGAGCATCGCCATCCCGGGCGGGGTGAGGAACTCGGGGAACGCCTCTTCGAGGCACACGGTGGCGAACAGGTCCCGGGCGTCGTCGATCCTGCCGGGATGACCCGCATCGCGCAGCATCTGGACCTCGTCCTCCAGGGCGGCGCTGACACGCTCGCGGGTGACAACGGATCCGTCGGTCGTCTCGGCTCCGTGCCGTATCCACTGCCAGATCTGTGACCGCGAGATCTCGGCGGTCGCGGTGTCCTCCATGAGGTTGTCGATGGCGACAGCGCCCGATCCTCCCAGCCAGGCAGCCAGGTAGCGCAGGCCCACTGACACATTGTCGTGCACGCCTCCGTCGGTGACAGCGGCACCGGGGATCGTCACGTCGAGAAGGTCGGCGGCGGAAACGTCGACGTCCTCTCGCAACCGGTCGATCTGGTTGGGCTGGTCGCCGAGGGCCGCGTCGAACACCTCGGTCACCACCGGAATGAGGTCCGGGTGGGCCACCCACGCTCCGTCGAAGCCCTGGGAGCACTCGCGCTCCTTGTCGGCGCGAACGCGAGGCAGCGCGACTTCGTTGATCGCCGGGTCCTTGCGAGACGGGATGAGGGCCGACATGCCGCCCATCGCATGGGCGCCGCGGCGATGGCAGGCACGCACGAGCGCCTCCGCGTAGGCACGCATGAAGGGGACCGCCATGGTCACCGAGCTGCGATCCGGAAGGAGGAATTCGGGGTGCTCGCGGAACTTCTTGATGACCGAGAAGATGTAGTCCCAGCGGCCCGCGTTGAGCCCGGACGAGTGGTCGCGCAGCTCGTAGAGGATCTCTTCCATCTCGAAGGCTGCGGTGATCACCTCGATGAGCACGGTGGCGCGCACCGACCCATGCGGGATGCCGAGACGCTCCTGGGCGAAGACGAATACGTCATTCCACAGCCGCGCCTCCAGGTGACCCTCCAGCTTCGCCAGGTAGAAGTAGGGGCCGGAGCCTCGATCGAGCAGTTCGGCGGCGTTGTGGAACAGGTACAGCCCGGCATCGACGAGGGAGCCGGACATGGGTTCACCGTCGACGACGACGCGGGGCTCGTCGAGGTGCCACCCACGGGGACGGACGAGCAGCGTCGCCGTGCGGTCGGAAAGCTCGTAGGACTTGTCGTTCTCCTCGTGGGAGATCGTGCGGCGTACCGCGTCGAACAGGTTCACCTGGCCTTCGATCATGTTCGTCCAGGTCGGAGAGTGAGCGTCCTCGAAGTCCGCCATGAAGCACCGGGCCCCCGAGTTGAGCGCGTTGATCACCATCTTGCGGTCGGTGGGTCCGGTGATCTCCACCCGGCGATCGCGTAGGTCAGCCGGAGGCTCGGCCACGCTCCAGTCGCCGGATCGAATCGCGGCGGTGTCCGCCCGGAAGTCGGGACGCTCGCCCCGGTCGAAGGCCTCCTGTCGCGCTGCCCGCTCGGTGAGAAGGGAGCGACGCGTCGGCTCGAACCGCCGGTGCAGCTCGGCCAGGAAGGTGAGAGCCTCGCCGCTGAGGATCTCTTTGAAACGGCCATCGGTCGAGCCGGTCACCTGCGCAGCCGTCATCTCGCGCTCCCTTCCTGCGGGTCGTTTCGCTCGCGCTGTGAGTCTGGCGCGGGCTCCGGCGACACGCTCAGCCGGCGGTCCTCCGGATATGGGGACGGGTCGAACAGCTCGCCGGCGGCGAGACGCTCCTGCACATCGGTCCACCACGCCGGGTCGAAGAGTCCGGGGTGATGCTCCTCGAGCACCGTTCGCATCGGCTTCGCCATCATTCCGGCCAACTCCTCGGGGAAGACATCCTCGTGGCGCACGCCGTACCAGGGCTCGGCCGACAACTCGTCATCGGGATTCGTCGGCTCCGGGACGGCTCGGAAGCACATCCGATCGAGGAGCTCGAGCTCGTCATAGTCGTAGGACACGACCCGCCCGTGACGGGTCACACCGAAGTTCTTCGGGAGCAGGTCACCGGGGAACACGCCGGTGACGGCGAGGTCCTCGATGGCCCGTCCGAAGTCGGCTATTACGCGATCGCGCCCCTCGGGGTCGCCCGCGAGATGGACGTCGAGGGGTGTGACGCGCCGCTCCAGGTATGCGTGCTCGATCACCAGGTACTCCCCATCCTCGTGCACCGTCCGTGCCGCCTGGTCGAGCAGTTCCGCGGCGAGAGGGTCGGTGAACCGATCACGCCGCAGCCGGAGGTGCTCGAACTCCTGGGCCTCGACGAGGCGCCCGGCGCGGTCGTGCCCGAAGACGAGTCGGTAGCGGTCGCGCACCGTCTGGCGTGTGATCCGCTTCTGCGGTGGCAGGTGATCGCGGATCACCTTGAACACGATGTCGAAGCCAGCCATGGTGAACACGACCATCACCATGCCCGGGGTCCCGGGAGCGTGATCGAACCGTTCGTCGGTCGCGGCGAGATGGTGGACCAGGTCGCGGTACAACACGGTCTTGCCGTGCTTGTGGTGTCCCACAGCCATGTACAGCTCGGCGGTGCGCTTGCGAGGCAGGAGGCCGCGCAGGAACTCGACCAGTGCGTGAGCGGGCTCGGCGTCCACGAGGAACGGTGAGCGTGTGAACGAGAAGAGGATGCTCACCTCGTCCTCCGAGGTGAGCATCGCGTCGAGGCGTACTCCCTCCTCGGTGTGGGCGAAGGCGAGCACGAGAGGCATAGGACCGGCCGTGGTGATTGCCCGTCCCACGAGGTACGCCGCGGTGCGTCGATGGAACAGTGCGGTGATCGCCTCCACTCGGTCGATCCCCGCCGGTGCCATCTCAGCGAGCCGCCGGGCGGCGGCGGCCACATCGCCGTCTCGATCGGCATACGGGGCGTCAGGGCCGAGTGCATCGAGAAGCCGGTCGATCAGGGTCGCCGCGTTCGATCCCTCGAAGACCGCGTGGACCGGCGAACGAGCCGCAGGCGGTGGATTATCCCAGTCGGTGTCGACGAACTCGATGTCGGGGTCGACACCGGCGGTGGTGAACACGCGCCGGGTGAGGGAGTTGAAAAAGGTCTCGGCGAGCTGCCAGTCGGCGTCCGCGGCGATGTGCCCCGAGTACACGGCCTTCATTCCCGCCCACACGATGCGATCGTCGATCCGGTCGCCCAGGATCGCTCGCACCCCCTCGAGCGCGTGCGACACCGACGCGTCGTACGCGTCCAACCGGTGAGAGGCGTCGGCGACTGATCCGTGCCAGTCGCGATCGGCGAACCGCTCGCTGGCCTGTTTCGTCACCGCACGAAACGCTTGTCGGGAGGCCCAGAAGGCGTCCTCGATTGTTGCGGCACCCTCGTTGGCGAGGAAGCTGGCGCTTCGGCGCCCGGTGAGGGTCACGGTGTCCCGACGAACTGGTCCTGTTCGGTGGAGCCCGCCAGTGCCAGGGTGGAGGCGGCGCCGCCGGAAATCACCTGCGCCACCAGGTCGAAGTAGCCGGCGCCGACCTCGCGCTGGTGCCGCGTCGCCGTGTACCCGAACTCTTCCGCGGCGAACTCCCTCTCCTGGAGGTCGACGTACGCCGCCATCCCGGACCGCGCGTACCCGTGGGCCAGTTCGAACATCGACAGGGCCACAGCGTGGAAGCCGGCCAGTGTGATGAACTGGAATCGGTACCCCATCGCCCCCAACTCCTTCTGGAAGTCGGCGATGGTGGCGTCATCGAGGTGGCGCCTCCAGTTGAAGGACGGAGAGCAGTTGTAGGCGAGCAGCTTTCCGGGGAATTCGGCGTGGATCGCGTCGGCGAATACGCGGGCCTCCTCCAGGTCGGGGGTGGCGGTCTCGCACCAGATGAGGTCGGTGTAGGGGGCGTAGGCAAGTCCGCGCCGCACCGCCGCCTCCATGCCGTTGCGGACCACGAAGTAGCCCTCGGAGGTGCGTTCGCCGGTCACCAAGTCCCGGTCCGCAGGGTCGATGTCGCTCATCAGCAGCGAGGCCCCGAGCGAGTCGGTGCGGGCGACGAGGACGGTGGGCACCCCCGCCACGTCGGCGGCGAGCCGTGCCGCCGTCAGCGTGCGTACGTGCTGTGACGTGGGGACCAGGACCTTGCCCCCCATGTGGCCACACTTCTTCTCGGAGGCGAGCTGATCTTCGAAGTGGACGCCGGCGGCCCCTGCCTCGATCATCGCCACGGTGAGCTCGTAGGCGTTGAGGGCACCGCCGAAGCCGGCCTCAGCGTCGGCGACGATCGGCACCATCCAGTCGCGGGTCGCCCCGCCCTCTGCGGACTCGATCTGGTCGGCGCGCCGAAGGGCGTTGTTGATGCGGCGGACAAGGGTCGGGGCGCTGTTCGCGGGATACAGGCTCTGGTCCGGGTACGTCTGCCCGGCGAGGTTGTTGTCGGCGGCCACCTGCCACCCCGAGAGATAGATCGCATCGAGGTTCGCCTTCACCATCTGCACGGCCTGAGTGCCGGTGAGGGCGCCCAGCGCCGGAACGAAGTCCCGCTCGTGGAGGAGGCGCCACAGGCGCTCGGCGCCCCGGCGGGCGAGGGTGTGTTCGACGGCGACCGAGCCGCGCAGGCGGGCGACGTCGGCGGCCGCGTAGTCCCGACGGATGCCCTCCCACCTCGCAGAGGTGGCCCACTCTCGTTCCAGTGCCTCGATGACCTCGTCCATGCGGTGGTGTCCTCCCTCGTGAGCGCTAGCCGTTACAGAGGAGTATTCTTCACTCGGCGCGGCCATTCCAGGGGTCCTGATGGTTAAATCCGACCAGAGTTCACAAAAGCCCACGACGCGTGCGAATGATTTGCCCGGCCTTGACACCCGAGTCTTCGGTCACCGTCTGCGCCATGCCCGCAAGGAGGCCGGCCTGACCCTCGCCGAGCTCGGTGAGCGGGTCGGTCGCCAGGCCTCGTATCTGTCGATGGTCGAGAACGGGCATCGCGACCCGCCGCTGGGCCTGGTCGACGCCCTCGCCGCGGCGCTCGGTGTCGGGGTGGGGTCGCTGCTCGAGCCGGAGGCGCCCACACACAGGGCACGCCTCGAGATCGCAGTGGAGCGTGCCCAGGAAGACCCCTTGTACCGGGAGCTGGGGCTCCCCCACTTCAAGGCCTCGGCGCGGGTACCCGACGAGGCACTCGAGCACATCGTCGGGCTGTACGGGGAGCTACACCGGCGGTCTCTGCTCCGCTCCGCCACACCCGAAGAGGCGCGACGCGCCAACGCCGACCTGCGTGACGACATGCGCCGGCGCGGCAACTACTTCCCCGAGATCGAGGAAGTGGCCGCCGAAGCCCTGCGTGGGGCCGACTACGGGGGATCGGGAGCGGTGCCGCCGCGGCTCCTCTCCGATGTCGCGGCCGGCTTCGGCTTCACGGTGCGGCAAGTGCAGGACCTCCCGACGTCGACCCGGTCGATCACCGACGGGAGGTCCCGCGTCATCTACATCCCGCAGCGTGACGAGCTGCGCACCCGTGCCGCCAGGACCGTGGTGCTGCAGACCCTGGGTCACTTCGCTCTCGGGCACCGCGACCCCGTCGACTTCGGCGACTTCCTCCGGCAGCGGGTCGAAGCCAACTACTTCGCCGCCGCCGTCCTCATGCCCGAGGCGGCCGCCGTGGCGTTCCTCAACGGCGCCAGGGCCGAGCGGGACCTGTCGGTGGAGGACCTCAAGGAGATCTTCTACGTGTCCTACGAGATGGCGGCGCATCGGTTCACCAACCTCGCCACACATCACCTGGGTATCGGGACCCATTTCATCCGTTCCGACGAGCAGGGGGTCATCTGGAAGGCGTATGAGAACGACGGTGTGCCCTTCCCGGCGGACCCGTTCGGCGCGATCGAGGGGCAGCGGCTCTGTCGACGGTGGGGCACCCGCCAGGCGTTCGGGTCCGACGACCAGTTCGCCGTTCACTACCAGTACACGGACACTCCCGCGGGCACCTTCTGGTGCGCCACCCACGTCGAGGCAGACCGCGAGCCGCCACACGCCGTCACGGTGGGTGCCCGGTTCGAGGACAGCCGGTTCTTCCGTGGACGGGAGACGACGCGACGCTCCACCTCGACGTGTCCGGACGAGTCGTGCTGCCGGCGGCCCCCGGCGGAGCTGGCGGACCGGTGGGACGGGATCGTGTGGCCCGCGGCACGCACGCAGAGCCACGTCCTCGCCGCGCTCCCGGCGGGCACCTTCCCCGGCGTCGACATGACCGACGTCTACGAGTTCGTCGAGCGTCACACCCCCCGCTGACCGCGGCGGTGCCCCATACTGGGGGCGTGAGAAGGTTCATCGCCCGGATCGACGCGGTCCTCATCCCCTGGCTGCGCCGGTGGAGCGTGCCGCTGCTGCGCGGCGCGCTCGGGGTGGTCTTCGTGTGGTTCGGCGCACTCAAGGTGCTCGACGTGTCCCCGGTCTCCGACCTGGTGGCCGACACCGTCTACTGGGTCGACCCGTCCTGGCTCGTCCCGGTACTCGGCGGGGTCGAGATCATCATCGGACTGGGACTGCTGCTGCGCCGTGGGCTTCGCCTCGTACTGGCCGCCCTGGTCCTGCAGCTGGCGGGAACCTTCCTGGTCTTCGCCGTCCGACCCGAGGTCGCCTTCCAGGACGGGAATCCGTTCCTGCTCTCGGTCTTGGGCGAGTTCGTCATCAAGAACCTGGTGCTGCTCACCGCCGCGCTGGTCGTCGGCTCGACCATCGAGCGCAGACCACGCGCCTAGTCGGGGGCGCCTCCCACCACCCCAGCCACAACGGCGGCAATGCGGTCCAGCATCGCGGCGCCGACGGTCAGGGCGGGGTCGTTGTGATCCGCTCCCTCGATGGCGAGAAGGTCCTTCGGCCTGGGTAGGAGATCGGGTGCGCCCGTGCCTCCCACGCCTCCCCTGCTACCGTCGCCCGAGCACCACGCTCCCGGCCCGGACCGGGAGGCAGCAGAACGGGGAGGGATGGCGATCGACCACGGGGCCACCGGCACCCGACAGGTCATCCACCCGCCCGCAGCGGCGGGTCCCCCACCCTTTCCGGGACTCTCCTCACACCCGCAGGACGGTCGCCCGTGAAGCCGGGCCTCCTGGTCACCGCCGACGGCGCCGAGTTCCGTGGCGTCTCCGTGGGCGCCGAGGGGATCACCTCCGGCGAGGCCGTCTTCAACACGGCGATGACCGGATACCAGGAGGTGATCACCGACCCCTCCTACTCGGGCCAGATCGTCGTCATGACCTCCTCCCACATCGGCAACTACGGGGTAAACGGCGCCGACGATCAGGCCGACCGGCCCCACTGCGCCGGGCTGGTGGTGCGCTCGCTGTCGCGCATGACCACCGGTCCGAGTGCCACCGGCTCCCTCCACGACTACCTCACCGCCAACGGCGTGATCACCCTCGCCGAGGTCGACACCCGCCGCCTCACCCGCCACGTCCGCGACCGCGGGGCGATGCCGGCGGCGATGGGGACCGATGCCGACGCCGCCGAGCTGCGCGCCGTCGCCGAGGCGGCACCGCACATGGCGGGCCGTGACCTGGTGTCCGAGGTGACCACGCCCGAGCCGTACCGGGTGGCGGCCTCGGGCGAGCGGCGGGCGACGGTCGTCGCCTTCGACTTCGGGATGAAGCGGGAGATCGTCCGCCAACTGGCCGCCCGAGGCTGCGACGTCCACGTCGTGCCAGCCGGCACCGGAGCCGACGAGGTGCTGGCGCTCCGACCCGACGGGGTGTTCCTGTCCAACGGCCCCGGCGACCCAGAGCCGCTCGCCGGCCCCATCGCCACGGTGCGGGTCCTGCTGGGCACGGTGCCGGTCTTCGGCATCTGCCTGGGGCATCAGGTCCTCGGGCTGGCCCTCGGCGCCGCCACCTACAAGCTGCCATTCGGCCACCACGGGGCGAACCACCCGGTGCGACGCCTCTACGACGGCGGCATCGAGATCACCTCGCAGAACCACGGGTTCGCCGTCGACCTGTGGTCACTCACCGGTCGGACCCCGCCGACGGTCACCGGACTCCCCGGACCCGAGTCGCTCCCGACCACGGTGACCACCGACTTCGGTGAGGTCGCCGCCACCCACCAGAACCTCAACGACGGGACCCTGGAGGGGATGAGGTGCCTCGACCTCCCGGCGTTCTCGGTGCAGTACCACCCGGAGGCGGCGCCCGGCCCCCACGACGCCCGGGGGCTTTTCGACCGCTTCCTCGACCTCATGGCCGCCAATGCCTAGACGCGACGACCTCCACACCATCCTGGTGATCGGCTCCGGGCCGATCGTCATCGGGCAGGCCAGCGAGTTCGACTACTCGGGCACCCAGGCGATGAAGGCGCTGCGCGCCGCCGGCTACCGGGTGGTGCTGGTCAACTCCAACCCGGCGACGATCATGACCGACCCCGAGTTCGCCGACGCCACCTACCTGGAGCCGATCACCCCGCAGGTCGTGGAGGCCGTCATCGCGCGGGAGCGGCCCGACGCCCTGCTGCCCACGCTCGGCGGCCAGACGGCGCTCAACGTAACCGCCGCGCTGCACCGCTCCGGCGCCCTCGCCGCCTCCGGGGTCGCCGTCATCGGCGCCTCGTTCGACGCCATCGAGGCCGCCGAGGACCGCGGGCGGTTCCGCGAGCTCATGACCTCCACCGGACTCGCCTGTCCCCGGGCGGATGTGGCCCGCTCGGTGAACGAGGCGCGGGCCATCGCCGACGAGATCGGCTTCCCGGTGATGCTGCGCCCTTCGTACACGCTCGGCGGCGGGGGCACCGGGATCGTGGCCGACCCGACCGACCTGGAGGAGGCCGTGGCCCGCGGCCTGGCGGCGTCGCCGGTGGGCGAGGTTCTCGTCGAGGAGTCGGTCCTCGGCTGGAAGGAGTTCGAGCTCGAGGTGATGCGCGACCGGGTGGGCAACGCCGTGGTGGTGTGCTCCATCGAGAACCTGGATCCGATGGGGGTGCACACCGGCGACTCGATCACGGTGGCGCCGGTGCAGACGCTGTCCGATCGCGAGTACCAGGAGATGCGCAACGAGGCGATCCGCTGCCTGGAGGCGGTCGGCGTCGAGACCGGGGGCTCCAACGTCCAGTTCGCCGTCGACCCGGCCACGGGAAGGCGCCTGGTCATCGAGATGAACCCGCGGGTGTCGCGCTCCTCGGCCCTGGCCTCCAAGGCGACCGGGTTCCCCATCGCTAAGATCGCCGCCCTCCTCGCCGTGGGCTTCACCCTCGACGAGATCGCCAACGACATCACCGGCAAGACCCCGGCGTCGTTCGAGCCGGTCCTCGACTACGTGGTGGTCAAGGCCCCCCGCTTCGACTTCGCCAAGTTCCCCTCCGCCGACGACACCCTGGGGACGTCGATGCGCAGCGTCGGCGAGGTGATGGCCATCGGGCGCACCTTCCCAGAGGCCCTGCACAAGGCCCTGGCCAGCCTGGAGACCGGGGAGGGCGGGCACGACCCCGGCCCCGCCGTTCCGATGCCCCTGGAGGAGCTGGTCGCTGGGTGCGCCCGCCCCAGCCCGGTCCGGCTCACCCGCGTCGCCGAAGCGCTGCGACGAGGAGCCAGCGTCGACGCGTTGGCCGGCGTCACCGGCATCGACCCCTGGTTCCTCGACCAGATGGCCCAGGTCGCCGAGGCCGAGGGACGGCTCGAGAGCGACGGGCCCTCTCCAGAGGGGGCGCGCGCCGCCAAGCGCCTCGGGCTCTCCGACCTCCGGCTCGCCTCGCTGTGGGGATCCACCGAGGAGGAGGTGCGACGGCGGCGCGCCGAGTGGGGCGTCTCCCCCACGTTCAAGACCGTCGACACCTGTGCCGCCGAGTTCGAGGCGGTCACCCCCTACTTCTACTCCACCTACGAGGACGAGGACGAGGCGCCGCCGCCCCGGCCGGGCACCGTGGTCGTCCTCGGGTCCGGGCCCAACCGGATCGGCCAGGGCATCGAGTTCGACTACTGCTGCGTCCACGCCTCGTTCGCCTTGCGCGAGGCCGGGTACCGGCCGGTGATGATCAACTGCAACCCGGAGACGGTGTCCACCGACTACGACACGTCGGACCGCCTCTACTTCGAGCCGCTCACCCTCGAGCGGGTCCTGGCGGTGCTCGACAAGGAGCGTCCGGACAAGGTGATCGTCCAGCTGGGCGGGCAGACTCCCCTGCGGCTGGCCCGGGAACTCGCCGACGCCGGAGTGCCCATCGCCGGGACCCCAGCCGAGGCCATCGACCTCGCCGAGGACCGACGCCGCTTCTCCGAGTTGTGCCGCGAGGCCGGGGTGCCGCTGCCCGCCCACGGCACCGCCACCTCGGTGCTCGAGGCGGCGGAGGTCGCCGACCGGATCGGCTTCCCCGTACTGGTGCGCCCCTCGTACGTGCTCGGCGGCCGGGGGATGCGCGTGGTGTACTCGCTCGACGAGCTCACCGAGTACCTGCGCGGGCTCTACGGGGCGATGCCGTCCGAGGTGGATGCCGTCGGGGACCCGGTGGCCATCGACCGCTTCCTCGAGGGCGCCACCGAGGTCGACGTCGACGCCCTCTTCGACGGCTCCGAGCTGGTGGTCGGCGGGATCATGGAGCACGTCGAGGAGGCGGGCATCCACTCCGGCGACTCGGCGTGCGTCATCCCGGCGCCGACCCTCTCTACCGAGGCGCGCAAGCTCATCCTGCGCCACACCGAGTCCCTGGCCCAGGCGCTCGGCGTCCGGGGGCTGCTCAACATCCAGTTCGCCGTCCGAGGCGACGAAGTCGTCGTCCTGGAGGCCAACCCGAGAGCGTCGCGCACCATCCCCTTCGTCTCCAAGGCAACCGGCGTTCCCCTGGCCAAGCTGGGCACCCGGGTCATGATGGGCGAGTCGATCGAGCAGCTGCGCGCCGCGGGAGTGGCGTTTCCGACCGACGACCCCGACGGATTCGTCGCCGTGAAGGTGGCGGTGCTCCCCTGGGCACGGTTCCCCGAGCAGGACGCCGTGCTCGGCCCGGAGATGCGGGCCACCGGGGAGGTCATGGGGATCGCGGCGACGCTCGGGGCCGCATATGCCAAGGCCATGCTCGGGGCCGGCATCGACCTGCCTGAGGCGGGCACGGTGTTCTTCTCGCTCACCGACCGCGACAAGGAGGCCGGGCTCGAAGTGGCACGAGGTTTCGCCGCGATGGGTTCACGGATCCTCGCCACGACGGGCACCGCCGCCCACCTCGCCGATCACGGAGTGGCCGCCACCCGAGTGGACAAGGTCGGAGAGGGCCCGTGGGACCCGGTGCGCCTCATCCACGAGGGCAAGGTCGACCTGGTCGTCAACACGCCCATGGGGAGGCGGGCCCGCGGCGACGGTCGCCTCATCCGCGCCGCCGCCCAGGCGTGCGCCATCCCGTGCATCACCACGGTGCGCGGCGCACTCGAGGTCGTCCGTAGCCTCCAGCAGGGCGCGGCGGCGAGCGATGTGCGGAGCCTCCAAGAGTGGCATCACGACTCGCCGCGGACCTCCACCGGCCCTTCGAAGTAGGTGCGCACCGTGGGGTAGGCGAGATCGATGTCGGGTCGCTGGGCGAAGGACTTCAGCACCGCCCTTCACACCTCTGCTCGGCGGCGCGCCGACCGCCGCGGGCCGCGGCGGTCGCTGGCCCTCAGCCCTCGATGTTGCTCATCACGTGCTTGATGCGGGTGTAGTCCTCGAAGCCGTACACCGACAGGTCCTTGCCGTATCCCGACTTCTTGAACCCTCCGTGGGGCATCTCAGCGACGAGCGGGATGTGGGCGTTGATCCACACACAGCCGAAGTCGAGGAGCTGCGCCATCCGCATCGCCCGGCCGTGGTCCCGGGTCCACACACTCGACGCCAGGCCGTACCGCACGCCGTTGGCCCACTCGATCGCCTTGTCCTCGTCGTCGAACGACTGCAGGGTGATGACCGGCCCGAAGATCTCGTCCTGGCTCATCTCATCGTCCTGCCGGAGCCCACGCACGACGGTGGGCTCGAGGAAGAACCCGGCGTCTCCCACCCTGCCGCCTCCGGCGAGGACCTCGGCATGACCCGGGGCACGCTCGAGGAACCCGGAGACCCGGGCGAACTGGTCGGCGTTGTTCAGCGGACCGAAGTCGGCTTCCACGCTGGGCGGACCAGTCGTGGTCGCCCGGGCCTGCTCGGCGAGTGCCGCCGCCAGGTCTGCCTCGATCGACGAGGCCACCAGCACGCGGCTGGCGGCGGTGCAGTCCTGACCGGCGTTGAAGTAGCCGGCGCCGGCGATGCCCGCCGCAGCAGCTTCGATGTCGGCGTCGGCGAACACGACCACGGGGGCTTTCCCCCCGAGTTCGAGGTGCACCCGCTTGACTTCCTTCCCGGCGGCCTGAGCGATCTCCGAACCCGCCCGGATGCTGCCCGTTATCGACACCATGGCCGGGGTCGGATCGGCGACCAGCGCGCGTCCGGTGTCGCGGTCGCCGCAGACGACGTTGAACACACCCGGCGGGAGCACTTCGGCCATGAGCTGCGCCATTCGGACCGTCGTCACCGGCGTGGTGTCGGACGGCTTGAGGACCACGGTGTTGCCGGCGGCGATGGCGGGAGCAAACTTCCACACAGCCATCATCAGCGGGTAGTTCCAGGGCGTCACCTGGGCGCACACACCTATCGGCTCGCGGCGGATCATCGAGGTGTGGCCCCGCATGTATTCGCCGGCCGAGAGTCCATGGAGGATTCGGGCCGCCGACGCAAAGAAGCGGATCTGGTCGACCGCCGGGGGGAGTTCTTCGTCGAGAGTGAGCTGGTACGGCTTGCCCGTGTTGTCGCTCTCGAGGCGGGCCAGCTCGGCGGCATTGGCCTCGATCACCTCGGCCACCCGCAGCATCGCCAGTGACCTCTCGGACGGCGTGGTCCAGCGCCACTCGTCGAAGGCACGCGCGGCCGCATCACACGCCGCCCTGACATCGGCTTCACCCGACACCGGGGCGGTGGCGAACACCTCGCCGGTACTCGGGTCGATGAGATCCGCCACCGCCCCGTCGGCAGCCGGCACCGAGCGTCCGTCCACGAAGTTCTGGACTTCCAACACGCCACACCTCCTCGTCCCGCGGCCGGAGCCAGGCTACCGGTGGCGGACTGGTCGACGCGGTGGCACCTGGTGCGGTCGAGGCAGAAAGGATGCGGCCCGTCTTCGAACTCCTCGACGACAGCGTCTAGGTCAGGCCAACCCGGCGCAGCAGATCGCCAAGCAACCCGGGTGCGGTCATCCACACCACGGCCGCTGAGGTCCCGAAGATCACCGCGGCGAGCCAACGGGTATAGATGCCGCGGGTCCGGGTAAAAAGCACCACGCCGAGTGCGGCCATCGCCACAGGGAATACGACACTCACGTCTCCCAACGGCACCTGCTCCCCGACGATGTCGAACCGGTCCGTGCCGAAGAGTTCGCTCAGGTCATAGGAGATCCGGAAGACGGTGACGACGATCAGTGCGACAGTGAGCACCGCAAGGAGCCACGATGCCCACGTGGTCGATGCGCCCTCGGTCCGGTAGACCTCGTAGACGACGGCCGGGACCAGCAGCGCAACGGGATAGATCACCTCCCCGGTGAGGATCCCGATCAGGATTCCGAGGGCTGCCAGCACGGTGACGGCGAGACAGATCCGGGTTGCATATCGCGTAGGTCGGGCCATCGACACCTCCTCCCCGAATAGTAGAGAGACAGCACCTCCGGGCGCAGGGCGATAGTGGCCGGGGCGCTAGGCGTCGCCGGACCGCTTCAGGTCGAGGGGGCCGTCGAAGTAGGTCCGGACCGTCGGGTAGGCGAGATCGATGTCGTCGCGACCGGCGAACGCCTTGAGCAGGTACCGCCACACCTCTTGCTCGGCGGCGCGCCGACCGCCGCGCGCCGCGACCAGCAGCCGGCCGGTGATCAAGATGCCCGAGTCCTCGACGGTGACGATCGTCGACGGCGCCAGATCGGTGATGTGAAACCGGTACTCCGTGGCCGTCTGGCGCAGCTGCTGAGCCACCTGGTCCGGGGAGATCGCCGCCGACGCCTCCTTGACCGCTTCGAGGACGAGCGGCTCGGCGGCCTCCCAGTTGGACTCGAAGGTCACGAGGACCGGGATCTCGTGCCAGATGTACGAAAACCCTTCGCTGAAGTTGGTGAGTGGCTCGGTGAAGACCTTCCCGTTGGGCATGTGCAGCATGCTCCCGGTGACCTGGCGCACTCGCCCGCCTACCTCGAGCAGGGTGAAGCTGAACACCCGGATGTCGATGACGTCCCCCGTGTGGCCGTCGAGCTCTATGCGATCGCCAAGCCGAAAGGGACGCCGAAGGACTATGTACAGCCATCCAGCCAGATTCTTGACCACGTCTCCGAGGGCAATGGCCAGCGCCGCGGTGAGGAACCCGATGTAGGTGACGAAGCCGCTGCCGTCGAACCAGATGCTCGCCACCACGATGAGCCCGATGGCGGTGATCGTGTACGACAGCGCCTTGCGGGTGCGGTACCACACGGCGGCGTCGTCGATGCGGCGGTGGACGATCGCCACCACCACCGCTCGGATCAAGAAGAGCAGGACGATGGCGGCAGCGGTGATCACCAGTTGCGCCTGCCCCGTCGTCAGCCCGAATGCTTCGGTGAGCCGCTGGACCATGCGCCGAGGCTAGGCGCGATCCCTCGGCCATGGCCCCAGACCGAGGGTCCGTGTATTGTGGCGCGCCATGTCATTCCTCATACGCCTCGTCATCAATGCCTTCGCCCTGTGGGTCGCCGTCGGGATCGTCTCCGGTCTCGAGATGGCCGGTTCCTTCTGGCAGCTGCTCCTCGTGGCCTTGATCCTCGGGGTCATCAACGCCTCGGTGAAGCCGATCATGAAGCTGCTCAGCATCCCGCTGATCCTGGCGACGCTCGGTCTGTTCCTGCTCGTGATCAACACGATCATCTTCGGCTTCGTGATCTGGCTAGCCGCACCTGAGCGCCTCGACCTCGGTCTCACCTCGAGCAGCTTCTGGGCGACCTTCTTCGGGGCCGTGGTCATCTCCCTGGTCAGCGGCATCGCCTCGAGCGTCATCAAAGACTGAGTCCCAGTCGCCAGGCAGCAGCCTGGTTCCGGCGGGTGCCCGACGGCTTGCCCCTGCCTCGAACCCCCTAGCGTTGTCCGGGATGCAGTACCAGCCGATCACCGACCCGGCTACCGGCGAGCGCTACCTCCCGGTGGAACGGCGCGGCAGGACGCTCGTCGAAGAGCCACTACTGAACAAGGGCACCGCTTTCACCGCCGAGGAGCGGCTCGCCCTGGCACTCGAAGGGCTGCTCCCCCACCACGTATCCACGCTCGACGAGCAGGTCGCCCAGGCCCTGGAGCAGTTGGCGGACAAGGAGAGCGACCTCCAAAAGCACATCTACCTCGCCGGGCTCCAGGACCGCAACGAGACACTCTTCTACCGGGTGCTCACCGAGAACCTGACCGACACCGTGCCGCTCGTGTACACACCCACCGTCGCCGACGCCTGCAAGAACTGGAGCAAGAACTTCCGGCGTCCCCGCGGCGTCTACGTGACGCCGGACGATCGCGGGCGCATCGCCGACCTGCTGCGCAACGCGGACATCGAGGCAGCCATCGTCGTCGTCACCGACAACGAGCGGATCCTCGGCATCGGTGATCAAGGGGCGGGCGGTATGGGGATCCCCATCGGCAAATTGGCCCTCTACACCGCCGGTGCCGGCATCCACCCCTCCGTGTGCCTGCCCATGTCGCTCGACGTGGGGACGGACAACCAGGAACTCCTCGACGACCCGCTGTATCTCGGCTACCGGGCGCCACGCCTGCGCGGCGACGACTACTGGACCCTCATCGACGAAACCGTTTACGCCCTCAAGGCCGTGTTCCCCGAGGCGATCCTCCAGTGGGAGGACTTCAGCAACCGCACCTCGTTCCGGCTCCTGGACACCTATGTCGATGTGATCCCGTCGTTCAACGACGACATCCAGGGCACCGCGACCATGGTGGTGGGCGGTCTCCAGGCGGCGATGCGCCACACGCGACGCTCCCTCGGCGAGCAGCGGGTCGCCATCGCCGGTGCCGGGTCGGCGGGGGTGGGCATCGCCCGGCTTCTCACCGCGGCGATGGTCCGAGACGGCGTGGATGAGAAGACGGCGCGGCGGCGGATCGTCCTCTGCGACAGCCGTGGCCTGGTCGTGGAAGGCCGCGACGGGGTCGAAGGCGAGCGGGCCGAGTTCGCTGCCGACCGGGCCACGGTGGCCTCGTGGGGTGTGACCAGCGACATCGTCGGGCTCGAGTCGGTCGTCACCCATCACCAGCCGTCGATCCTCATCGGCGCCACCGGGACGCCGGGCACCTTCACCAGGGTGATGGTGGCCTCGATGGCCGCGACCCACGACCGACCGATCGTCATGCCGCTGTCCAACCCGACACGCTCCGCCGAGGCCAAGCCGTCCGACATCATCGCCTGGTCGGACGGGCGGGCGCTGGTGGCCACCGGCAGTCCGTTCCCGGACGTCGACCACGGCGGCGTCCGCCACCGGATCGGTCAGGCGAACAACGTCTTCATCTTCCCCGGGCTCGGACTCGGGGCCATGGTCGCCCGGGCGAGCGCCATCACGCCCGGGATGTTCCTCGCCGCCGGCGACGCGCTCGCCGACACGGTGACACCGGAGGATCTCGACGGTGGCTCGCTGTACCCGTCGATCACCGGGCTACGCGGCGTGTCCGAGAAAGTGGCGATCGCCGTCGCCACCGCCGCGGTTGGCGACGGGGTGGCCCGGTCCCGGCCCACCGACCTGCCCGCAGCGGTCCGTGCCGCCATGTGGACCCCCGAGTACGTGCCGTATCGAACGGCTGCGACCGAGCCGACCGTGTCGGCCCCGCCGGCCGCCGAGCCACCGGCCCCGTGGTATCGCCGCTGGTTCAGAGCTTCGGGAGCTTGAACCCTCCTAAGATCGCCGCCGAACCGATCGCAAACGGAGTGGACCGATGGCCAAACTCGACGTGCTCAGGCTCGTCCACATTCTCGCCGGGATGGTGTGGGTCGGCGGGCGCATCATCTTCGTGGCCCTAGGGGCGCGCCTGGCGAATGCAGCCCGTGACCGCCAGCTGGCCTTCAACGAGACCATGGGGTTCGTGGGCGGCCGCATCTTCGGGCCGGCTGCGTTCCTCGTCCTCGGAGCCGGCATCTGGCTCGTCGTCGAGGACCCCGCCTACTCCTTCAACCAAACCTGGATCGTCCTGGCCCTGGGAGGTGTCGCCCTCTCGGTCGCCATCGGCATCGGGTTCTTCGGACCGCAGGGCAAGGCCCTGACCGCGGAGTTGCTGGCGGACGATCCTGCCGCCGCCGCCCGCTCCCGACGGATCGGGCAGGTGTCGATGCTCGACACGCTCATCCTGCTGGTGATCGTGTGGGCGATGGTCTACAAGCCGGGGATCTGAGCAGCCGGCGCGCGGTCAGGCGTCACCGATAGCGAGAAGGCCCGCAGCAACCGGTCGAGTCGAGAGAACTACTCGGCGTACATGGCGTCGATCTCTGCCGAGAAGTGCTCGGCGACGATCGGGCGCTTCACCTTGAGCGTGCCGGTGAGCTCGCCGCCCTCGATGGAGAGCTCCCTGGGCAGGATGGTGAACTTCTTCACCTGCTCGACCCGGGCGAGCCGATGGTTGGTCTCGTCAACGGTCCGCTGGATCTCGGCGCGGATCTCCTCGGATCGGTGGAGCGGCCCGGTGACCCCTTGCTCCTCGGCGAAGGCCGCGGCCGCCTCCAGATTCAGCGTCACCAGGGCGGTCAGGTACCGGCGTCGGTCGCCGATGAGGACCGCCTCGGAGACCAGCAGGCTCTGCTTCAGCCCCTCCTCGAAGGTTCGGGGTGCGATGTTCTTGCCGCCGGCGGTGATGATGATGTCCTTCTTGCGTCCAGTGATGTACAGGTAGCCGTCGTCGTCGAAGGATCCGAGGTCGCCGGAGTACAGCCAGCCGTCGCGCAAGGTCTCGGCGGTGGCGTCCGGGTCGCGGTAGTAGCCGGAGAACACGTTCCCGCCGCGAAGCAGCACCTCGCCGTCGTCGGCGACCCGTACCTCGCATCCCGGATAGGGGATCCCGACGCTGCCGAACTTCGTCTGTCCGGGACGATTGAAGGTCGTCGGACCCGTCCCCTCGGACTGCCCGTACACCTCGAGGATGGTCAGGTCGAAGGTGGAGAAGAACTCGAGGATCTCCTTGTCGATGGGGGCGGCCCCGCTCACCGCCGCCTGGCAGGCATCGAATCCCAGAGCCTTCTTGACCTTGTGGAACACCAGGCGATCGGCGATCTTGTACTGGAGGGCCAGGCCCGGGCCAGGAGCCTCCCCGCGATTCCGCCGGGCGGCGACCTCGGCGCCGACGCGACGAGCCCAGGCACCGATCTTCGCCTTGGGGCCGTGCGACTCGGCCAGCGCGGCGCTCACCCCGGCATGGAACTTCTCCCACACCCTGGGGACGGCGAAGAACACGGTCGGGCGCACCTCCTTGATGTTGTCCGCCAGAGCCTCGATCGACTCGGCGAACGACACGGAGAACCCGATCGAGATCGGGATGTGGACGCTGAACATCTGCTCGGCGATGTGGCTGAGCGGCAGATAGGAGATGACACGCTCGTCGGGGCTCAGTGTCGAAAGCACCTCCCGGGCGGCATCCGCGGTCCACGTCAGGTTTCGGTGCGTCAGCATGACGCCCTTCGGAGATCCCGTGGTCCCGGAGGTGTAGATCAGGGTGGCCAGGGCGTCCGGCTGAAGCGCATCGATCCGTCCATCGAATTCTGCGTCGTCCACCGCATCGCCCATCTCGAGGAACGCATCCCACGACACCACCATCGGGTCTGACGACTCCTCGGCGCCCCGCATGGTCACGATCCACCGTAGGCCGGGGAGGCTGGAACGGACCGCGAGCACCTTCTCCAGCTGCACCTTGTTCTCGACGAGGACGAGCGGGGCATTGCAATGGCCGAGGATGTACTCGACCTCCTCTGCCGACGACGTGGTGTAGATGCCCGCCGGCGCTCCCCCGACCGACATGCAGGCCACGTCGAGGATTACCCACTCCGCCCGGTTGAAGCCGAGGATGCACACGTGCTGTCCGGACTCGAACCCCTGGGCGATCAGCGCCTTGCCGGCGCGACGCACCTCGTCGGCGTAATCGGCCCACGACATCGGCCGATACTCACCGTCGGTCCTGGTGAGCAGCGCAGGGCTTCCGGGTCGGCGGCGCGCCTGCCCGATGAGGCGAGCGGGAATGGTGTCGGCCACGGCATCCTCCGGGTCGGTTCGCCGCAGAGCCTACACCCGCAAGCACCGCCGTCCCCTTGGCAGCCGGCACGATGTTGGCGTACCCTCCGGCCGTGACCACCACCTGGATCCCCGGCGACCCGATCCGCACCAGTGAGGACTATCTGGCCAGCCTCCGGGGCCGCAAACTCGCCGTCTGGCTCTTCGGCGAGCAGGTGGACGAGCCGATCGACCACCCGATCATCAGACCGTCGATCAACGCCCTCGCCGCCACCTACGATCTCGCGGTCGAGAACCCCGACCTGGCGACCGCCGAGTCGCCGCTGACCGGCGAGCGGGTCAACCGGTTCCTCCACATCACCGCCTCCGCCGACGACGTGGTCGACCAGAACCGCATGCAGCGCCAGCTCGGACGCGCCACCGGGACGTGCTTTCAGCGATGCGTCGGCATGGATGCCCTCAACTCCCTGTTCTCCCTCACCTACGACGTCGATGCCGATCGGGGCACCGACTATCACCAGCGGTTCGTCATCTGGCTCACCGAGATGCAGCGCCTCAACGTGGTCATCGGTGGAGCCATGACCGACGTCAAGGGCGATCGCAGTGTCGGGCCATCGGGTCAGGCCGATCCGGACGCGTACGTGAGGATCGTCGAACGCCGACCCGACGGAGTGGTCATCCGCGGCGCCAAGGCGCATCAGACCGGTGCGGTGAACTCCCACTGGATGATCGTGATGCCGACGACCAGGCTCACCGAGACGGACCGCGACTACGCCATCGTCGGCGCGATCCCGGTGGACGCACCTGGCATCACCTACGTGTATGGACGACAGTCGGGGGACACGCGGAGCATGGAGGGCAACATCGACGTGGGCAATGCCCGCTTCGCCGGCCAGGAGTCGCTCGTCATGTTCGACGACGTCTTCATCCCGAACGAATTGGTGTTTCTCGACGGCGAGGTCGAGTTCGCCGCCGAGCTGGTCGACCGGTTCACCGCCTACCACCGTCGCTCCTACGTCTGCAAGTCCGGCGTCGGCGACGTCCTCATCGGCGCGGCGGCGCTCATCGCCGACTACAACGGCGTCCCCAAGGCGTCCCACATCCGAGACAAGATCGTCGAGATGTCACACCTCAACGAGACCATCTTCGGGTTGGGCATGGCGGCGAGCCACGAGTCCCACCGTCGCCCGGCGGGGAACTGGGAACCGGATCCCCTGCTGGCGAACTCGTGCAAGCTCGACGTGACCCGGTATCCGTATGAGCTGGGCCGTCTGGCGCAGGACCTGGCCGGAGGTGCCGTGGTGACCCTTCCCTCCGAACGCGACTTCGATCATCCCGACATCGGCCCACTCCTGGACAAGTACTTCCGCGGCCGCCCAGGGGTGCCCACCATGGACCGGGTGCGGATCCTGCGGCTCATCGAAAACATGACGATGGGTCGCAACGCGGTCGGGTACCTCACCGAGTCCCTCCACGGAGCGGGTTCGCCGCAAGCGCAGCGAATCGTCATCGAGCGCACCACCGACCTCGAGGAGAAGAAGCGCCTGGCGGCGCGGCTGGCTGGGATCGACGAAGCCTGACTGACGGCAGAGGCGCGAAGTCGGGGATACTGGCGCCTGGTGTCGGCGACGGAGGACGATCGTGACCAGGGAGACCCGCCGTCGGCTCCTCCTGCCCGTCGCCCTCGTCGCCGTCACGCTGGCGGCCGTCGCCTTCCCGGCTCCTCCGGCTGCGGCGGGTGGCGGACTCCGGGTCGAGGCATCGACCCTCTGGGTGCTCGATGCCGGCGACACCGCGGTGCGCGTCACGATCGACTTCACCCTCACCAACCTCCAGGAGGACGTGGTCGAGGACGACGCCGTCACCAGCTTCTTCTTCGAGACGCTCCGGGTGGGCATGCCGCCCGAAGCGGTCGAGATCTCGGCCTCTTCGGGTGACACCGTCCTCTCCGTACTGCCGGCGGTCACCGAGGACGAGGAGGGCCAGTCGTCGCTCTCCGCGGTCGTCAACCTCCCCGCCCGGCTCGAGTACGGGGAGACTCATACGCTCACCGTCGCCTTCGAGCTGCCCGGATCGCCACCCCGGTCGGAGGGCCGGGTCCGGGTCAACCCGGCCTATGCCGCCTTCGATGCCCGCGCCTGGGGCGACCCGGGCCGCTCATCCGTGGAGGTCAGGGTCGCCGACGGTTACGAGGTGCAGACCTTCGGGGCCGACGTGACACCGGTCTCACTCGGTGGCTACACCGTTTTCTCGGCTCGTGCGATCGAAGATCCGACCAGCTGGTTCGTCTTCGTATCGGCGCGCAACGACGACGCCCTCGACGTGAGCGTCGCCGCCGTCGACGGCCTCGCCGTACGCGTCCTGTCGTGGCCGGGCGACGCCGAGTGGGCCACCCAAGTCCGGGACCTGGCCGAGACCGGCCTTCCCTTTCTCCGCGACCTCGTCGGCCTCGACTACGCGCCGGTGGAGGGGGTGGACATCTACCAGGCCCGCGATCCGTCGCTGCTCGGGTTCGCCGGGTGGTACATCGCCGACCAGGACCGAATCGAGATGGGAGAGGTGGTCGACGCTCATGTGATCCTCCACGAGCTGACCCATCTGTGGTTCAACCAGCGGCTCTTCTCGAGCCGGTGGATCAATGAGGGCATGGCCGAAGTGTTCGCCGCCCATGCCACCGAAGTGCTCGACCTGGAAGCCGATGCCGATCACGGCTCACCGACACAACCGGTGCTCGGCGATCCCTCGAGGGTGGCTCTCAACGAATGGCTGTTCCCCGAGCTGGCTCCGAGCGAGGACCAGTTCACCCGCAACCGCGAGCTCTTCGGATACAACGCCTCGTTCTGGGTCGTCGCCGGCATCGCCGCCGATGTCGGCATCGAAGGCCTCCAGCGGGTCATCGACGCCACCAGCGAAAGGGTGACTGCCTACCAGGTACCCGACCGCGAACCCGAGGCCGCCGACGAGCCGCGGGTCGACTGGAGGCGCTTCCTGGACCTCCTCGAGGAGCACGCCGGCGCGACGAACATCCGGGACCTCTTCCGCGACTACGTCGTCACCGTCGAGGAGCGGCCGCTTCTCGACGAGCGAGACCGAACGCGCGCCGCTTATGAACCCCTCCGCTCCGGGCACATGGCGCCGCCGTGGGCCGTGCGCCGCCTGCTCGACGCCTGGGACTTCACCGAGGCCCGCAAGGCGATCGCAGCCGCGACCGACATCCTCGCCATCGCCGGCGACATCGTCGCCACCCTGAGCGGGACCGGACTCGACCTCCCCCGCTCCCTGGTGACCAGCTATGAGTCGGCCGCCACCCTTGCCGACCTCGACGCCGCTGCCCTGATCGCCGATCGACACCTCGAGGCGGCGCTCGTCCTGGCAGCCGCGCAGGAGGCGTTCGACGCACCGCGCGACCCACTGGTCCGTCTCGGCCTGTTCGGCAGCGACGCCGCGGGATACCTGGATGCGGCCAGGGCTGCCTTCGCCGCCGAGGATCCCCCGACCGCCATCCGCGAGGCCGAGGTGGTGCTGGAGCTGTTCGCCGGTGCTCGGGACGCGGGCCGTCTCCGTGCCTTCTGGGCCGGCGGCGTGGCGCTCTTCGGACTCGGGATCGCCATCACCTGGGTCGTGGTCCGGTGGCGTCGCCGTCGGAGGGCGACACGCGCCGGATAGCCCTCTCGGCCTGGTATCATGGCCGCTACCGCAGTCGGCAACGAGGCGTGCACACGCGCACCCGGCCGCGGCTCTCATCCGGGAGGCCTCGCCCGGTCCCTCGATTTCTCGTCCCTGTTCGTGGCGATCGCTCGAGCGACCAACACGACAGGAGTACCCATGACCACCTTCGCCGACCTTGGCGTGCCCGATGAACTAGTGGCGTCCCTCGCCACCAAAGGCATCACGACGCCGTTTCCCATCCAGACCGCGTCCATTCCCGACGGCCTCGCCGGCCGTGACGTGTGCGGCCGCGCCGTCACCGGTTCGGGCAAGACACTCGCCTTCGCCCTCCCCCTGATCACCCTGGTCGACCGGGCCGCTCCCAAGCGGCCCCGTGCCCTGGTGCTCTCACCGACGCGAGAGCTCGCCGAGCAGATCAAGGACGAGATCGCACCGCTCGCCTCGGCCATGGGGCGCTCCGTGGCGACCGTCTACGGCGGGGTCTCCTACGAGCCGCAGCGCCGCGTGCTGAACCGGGGCGTCGACATCGTCGTGGCCTGCCCCGGGCGACTCGCCGACCTGATCAGGCAGCACTCCGTGGACCTGTCCGACGTCGACCTGGTCGTCGTCGACGAGGCCGACCGCATGGCGGACATGGGATTCCTTCCCGAGGTGCGACGGCTGCTCGACATGACCGCCTCCAAGCGCCAGACCTGGCTGTTCTCGGCGACGCTAGACGGCGCCGTCGCCACCCTCACCCGGGACTATCAGACCTCACCCGTCCGCCACGACGTGGAGACGCCCGAGGGTGCCCGAACCGACGGGCGACACGTGTTCTGGGGGGTGCGCCACGAGGACCGCGTCTCCCACACCGCTGCCGCGATCGCGGCCACCGGATCCAGCATCGTCTTCTGTCGAACCCGCCACGGAGCCGACAGGCTCGCCAAGCAGCTGACCCGCGAGGGCATCCACGCCGAGGCCATCCATGGCGGTCGCAGCCAACGCCAACGGCAGCGTGCCCTCGATGGCTTCGCCGCCGGCCGAACCCAGGCTCTGATCGCCACCGACGTGGCGGCACGAGGCATCCACGTGGACGGGGTCGCCGCGGTGATCCACTTCGATCCCACCCCGGACGCAAAGACGTACCTGCACCGCTCGGGCCGTACGGCCCGCGCCGGCGCCGACGGGGTGATCGTCTCGATGGTCAGCCCCGATCAGCGCCGTCAGGTGGGGACCATCCAGCGCAGCGTGGGCCTCAGCGCTCGGGTCGACGAGCCATCGGTCCACGCTCTGGCCAGCGGGGGCGAGAGGGTCGATGGGATAAGCCGCGAGCTTCCGGCCGCCAAGCCGCAGCAGCAGCGACGCCCCCAGAGTCGCAAGAACCAGCGCTACCAGCCGAGAAACCGCAAGGCGACGCAGCGCCGTCGGTGAGGGATGTCGGGTCCGGCTTTCGCGACGCCCCTGCAGCGGGGTCCCGTTACTATCGCCCATAGTCGAGGGGCGGGAAGCCAAGCTTGAAGCGGGCAACCTACGAGGGTAAGGCGAAGCGGGTCGTGTCGCAGCCTGACGGGATCGCGCACATCTACTACAAGGACGACGCCACCGCCTTCAACGGCGCCCGGCACGAGGAGTTTGAGGGCAAGGGCACCCTCAACAGCCAGATCACCGAACGCCTCTTCGAGTACCTGGCCGGCCGCGGCATCCCCACCCACCACCTGGGCCGGGTCGACGAACGCACCCTCGCCGCCAGGTGGGTCGACATCATCCTGATCGAGGCCGTAGTCCGGTACAAGGTCGCCGGGAGCCTCGGCAAGCGCACCGGGCTCGACCACCTCGCGGTGTGCGATCCCCCGATCATCGAGATGTACTACAAGCGCGACGACCTCGGCGACCCGCTCATCAACGACGACCACGTTCGGCTGCTCGGCCTAGCGACGCCGGACGAGGTCGAGTGGATCCGCTCTACGGCGCGAGGCGCCGCCGATGCCCTCCGAGACCTCTTCTTCAAGTCGGGGATCGACCTGGTGGACTTGAAGTTCGAGTTCGGGCGGACCGCCGACGGCGAACTGGTCCTCGCCGACGAGGTCTCCCCCGACACCTGCAGGTTCCGGGACCTCGCCACCGGCGAGATCCTCGACAAGGACCTCTTCCGTTTCGACGAAGGCGACCTCCTCGCCGGCTACCGAAAGCTCCTCGCCCACCTCGATCGGGCCCTCGCCGACGGTGCCGATGTTCAGAGTTGAGCTGGCGGTCCGCCCCCGCCCGGGAGTCAAGGACCCGCAGGCGGAGGCCGTTCAGGAGAGCCTCACCCGACTCGGCCATGTCGGCGTGAGCGTCGCTGCCGTCGGACGGCTCCTCTCCCTCACGATCGAGTGCGACACCGCAGAGGAGGCCGAGCGGATCACCGCCGACCTCTGCGACCAGCTCCTCGTCAACCCCAGCCTCGAGACCTACTCCGTGTCGGTCGGGGAGGTGGTGTGAGCGACCCGAGGGCCGCCGTCATCGTCTTCCCCGGTTCCAATGGGGACCGGGATCTCCTCGAGGCACTCGGCACAGCCGGGTTCGACCCTTTCCTGCATTCGTCCCACCGGCCGCTCCCCGACGACATCGCACTCGCCGGCCTCCCCGGCGGATTCTCGTTCGGTGACTATTGGCGGGCGGGGATGCTCGCCAGCCAGGAGCCCGCGGTCCGCAGCCTCGCCGGGCTGGTCGACGCCGGCGGCCTGGTCATCGGGGTCTGCAACGGGTTCCAGATCCTCGTCGAGGCGGGACTGCTCCCCGGTGCCCTCTCGTACAACGACCCGGCCGGGTTTCGGCACCGCTGGGTGAGGGTGCGCTACGCCCTCGAGACCGACAGCCCCTGGTTCCGGGACCTGGCGCAGGGAGCAACGCTCCGCCTCCCCATCGCCCACGGCGAGGGCTCGTACTTCCATCCCGGGGGATTCGATGCGGTGAGATCTCAGGCTCCGCTGCTGTATGAGGAGAACCCCAACGGCTCGGTCGGAGACGTGGCGGCGCTGCTGGACGAGACCGGGAGGGTGCTGGGGATCATGCCGCATCCCGAGCGCGCCTCGGATCCCGACCTGGGGAGCGAGGATGGTTCGATGCTCTTCTCGGGGGCACGGTCTTGGGTCGACGGCCACTCGAAGCCCCTCGACGGTCCACCCTCGACGATCCACGACCCGAACGATCTGAGGGTCACTCCGAGCATCATGGGAGGATCGCCATGACCCTGTCGACGGAGACGACCATCCGCGAGCTCGGCATTGCGATGGGCCTCACCGGGGCCGAGTTCGATCACATCGTGGCCGAGCTGGGCCGCGAGCCGAATCGGGTGGAGCTGGCGGTGTTCGCCGGCATGTGGAGCGAGCACTGCTCGTACAAGTCCACCAGGGAGCTGCTGAGTGCCCTACCCACCACCAGCGACCGGGTTCTCGCCGGTCCCGGCGCCCACGCCGGTGCGGTTGACGTGGGCGAAGGATGGGCCCTCGCCTTCAAGATCGAGAGCCACAACCATCCCAGCGCCGTCGAGCCTTATCAGGGGGCCGCCACCGGCGTCGGAGGGATTCTGCGCGACGTCGTCGCCCAGGGCGCTCGGCCGGTGGCGGTGATGGACGCCCTCTGCTTCGGCGACCCGGCAACACCCCGGACCCGCTGGCTTCAGGATGGGGTGGTGGCCGGCATCGGCGGGTACGGCAACTCCTACGGGGTGCCCAATGTCGGGGGCGTCACCGTCTACGACCAGCGCTACGAGGGCAACCCACTGGTCAACGCCCTAGCCGCCGGGCTCGTCCGTCACGACCGAATGCGCACCGCCGCGGCGACGGGACCCGGCAACGCCCTCCTCATCGTCGGCGCCACCACCGGCCGCGACGGCATCCTCGGCGCCGCCTTCGCCTCCGAAGCACTCGGCGAGGATCACGAGCACGCCGCCCGTCGGTCGCACGTCCAGGTGGGCGATCCCTTCATGGGCAAGAAGCTGATGGAGGCGATGCTGTCGTTCGAGGACGGTCTGGTCGCCTGCCAGGACCTCGGGGCTTGTGGAATCGCCTGCGCCACCTCCGAGATGGCGGCAGCCGGTGGCAGCGGGTTCGATGTCGATCTCGCCGCGGTGCCCCAGCGAGAGGCGGGGATGGAGCCGTTCGAGATCCTGCTCTCCGAGTCGCAGGAGCGCTTCATGCTCGTCGTCGAGCGGGACCAGGTGGACGTCGCCCTCGCCCACTTCCGCGCTCACGGGGTCCACGCCGCCGTCTGCGGGTCGGTCACCGACTCGGGTCACCTGCGGGTGCACCACGGCGGAGAGACCGTCGTCGACCTGCCGGCCGCACTCGTGGCCGACGGCACCCCTTCCCAGGTGTGGGAGAGAGGATTGCTCCCCACACCCATCGCATATCCCGGCTTCGCCGCCCCTGGCGACCTCGGGGCGGTCCTCCTCGACCTGCTCGGCACGCCGGGCATCACCGACGTAGCCTGGCTCTACGAGCAATACGACCAGACGGTGGGCAACCGGACGGTGCGCGGCCCGGGCCAGGGTGAGGCGGCGGTGCAGAAGCTGCCCGACTCCGTCGCCGGGTATGCCATCAGCCTGGTCGGCGACGGAACCCGCTGCAACGCCGACCCCTACCTCGGCACCCAGTCGCTGCTCGGCGAGGCGGTACGCAACCTGGCCTGCGTCGGCGCCACGGCCGTAGCGGTGTCCGATGGGATCAATGCCGGGTCGCCTTCCAACCCTTCTGAATTCACGCGTCTCGTCGAGACGATCCGCGGTCTCGGCGACGGCCTGCGCACCCTCGGCATCCCCGTCACCGGAGGCAACTGCTCGTTGTACAACGAGTCGCCGTCGGGACCGATCCCCCCGACACCGATCATCGGAGTCGTCGGGGTGATCGACGACATCGCCACCATCCCCTCCCCCGCGATGATCCCTGGCGAGGTGCTCCTGCTGATGGGCACGCCGCCGCGAGGTCCCAGCCGCTCGACCTACGGGCACCTCATGACCGCATCGGAGGGTCCGCCGCCCGTCGTGGACCTCGAAGCCGACCGACGCCTCGCCGACTTCCTGGTCGCCCAGAGCGCCGCAGGCCGAATCCGGACCGCCAAGGACGCCGGCTCCGGGGGGCTCGCCGTCGCCCTGGCCAAGCTCGCCATCCGCAGCCGGGTCGGCGTCGAGGTCGGCGGTGATTGGAGCGACTGGGCGCTCTTCGGGGAGGGTTCCGGGATGGCCTGGGCCACCGCTTGCGGGGAGGAAGCGGACTCGATCGTCGAAGCCGGTGACGAGTTCGGCGTTCGAGTCGAGCGCGTCGGCACCGTGGCGGGCACCAGCTTCGTCATCTCCGGCGTGATCGACCTCTCGTTGAGAGAGCTGACCGCCGCCTACTCCGGAGGAGAGGAGTGATCGCTGTCCCGCTCGACAAGCTCCGCGAGAACTGCGGGGTGGTCGCCGTCTACAGCGTGGACGGCGCGGCCCCTCTGGTGCACCGGGCGCTGTTCGAACTCCAGCACCGCGGTCAGGAGGCCGCCGGGATCGTCTCGGCAGGGCACGACGGAGCGCTCCACGTCGAGAAGGGCCTGGGCCTCATCGCCGAGGGCCTCCCCTATCACCAGATCGAGAACATGGAGGGCACCCGGGCGGTAGGTCACTGCCGCTACTCCACCGTCGGACTCGAGCAGAACGTGCAGCCCTTCGTCGCCAACACGCCGTACGGACGCCTTGCCCTCGCCCACAACGGCAACATCAAGAACGCCGACCAGCTGCGGGGGGAACTGGAGTCCGAGGGTTCGCTGGTCACCACCTCGCTCGACACCGAGCTTCTCGTCCATCTCATCGCCCGTTCCCACGCCCCCGACTTTGCCTCGGCCCTCCAGTACATGGCGACGCGGGCAATCGGGGCCTACTCGCTCGCCATGGTCTGCGACGGGACCATCTACGCGCTGCGGGATCCAAATGGGCTGCGCCCTCTCGTCCTCGGCGAGATGAAGGGAGGCTGGGTGATCGCCTCGGAGACCTGCGCCCTCGACGCCATCCACGCCGAGTACGTCAAGGAGATCGGCGCCGGCGAGCTCGTCACCATCGGCCCCGAAGGCGCCACCACCGTGCAACTCCTCGAGCCCGCCGCGCCGAGCCCATGCATCTTCGAGCTCGTCTACTTCTCCCGTCCCAACTCGACCGTCTTCGGCCAGTCGGTCAACAGCGCCCGGATCCGGATGGGCATGGAACTGGCCGTCGCCGATGAGGCGGCGGGGACGCCCCCGCCCGACGTCGTGATCCCGGTGCCCGACTCCGGAGTCCCTGCGGCGATCGGCTACTCGCGGCGCAGCGGTGTCCTCTACGAAAAAGCGATCCTGCGCAGCCACTACGTCGGGCGCACCTTCATCCTCCCCGACCAGGACTCCCGCACCTCCCAGATCGAGCTGAAGCTCTCGGTGATCCGCGACGCGGTCAGGGGAATGCGGGTGGCACTGGTCGACGACTCGATCGTCCGCGGCAACACCTCGCGCCAGATCGTCCGGATGATCCGGGAAGCCGGCGCCACCGAGGTGCTGATGCGGGTCGCCAGCCCGCCCTTCGCATGGCCCTGCTACCTGGGGATCGACACCCCCGACCGCGACGAACTCGTGATCAACCGGGCCGGGTCGGTGGAACGGGTCGCCGAGATGATCGGAGTCGACGACCTGCGCTACCTCTCGGTCGAGGGGCTGCGGCGCGCCACCGGCGGAAGCGACTTCTGCATGGGGTGCATGACCGGGGAGTACCCGGTGTGACCGGGCCGCTCTCCTACGAGGCCGCCGGCGTCGATGTACCTGCGGCCGGGCGGTTCGTGGAGATGATCGGTCCGATCGTCCGCTCCACCCACGGCGACGCGGTGATCACCCACCCCTCGCATTTCGCCGGGCTGATTCGTCCCGACTTCCCGGGCATGGAAGACCCGCTGATCGCAGCCACCTGCGACGGCGTGGGCACCAAGGTCCTCCTCGCCTCCTCGTCGGCCCACTATGAGGGCCTGGGCCGTGACCTCGTCGCGATGAACGTCAACGACCTCCTCCCTCTGGGGGCGCGCCCGCTGCTCTTCCTCGACTACCTCGCCGTCGGAAAGCTCAGGCCAGAACGCCTCGAGGCGGTCGTGCGCGGAATGGCCGCCGCCTGTCGGGAGGCGCACTGCGCCCTGCTCGGTGGCGAGACCGCCGAGATGCCCGATGTGTACTCGGGTGATGACATCGAGATGGCGGGCTTCGCTGCCGGCCTGATCGACGCGGCGCGTCTTCCCGACCCGGCCACCATCGGACCCGGGGATGCGGTACTCGGCCTCCCATCCACCGGGCTCCACGCCAACGGCTTTTCCCTCGCCCGCAAGGCGCTCTTGGAGCGCGGGAGCTTCGACCTCGAGGCGCCCCTCCCCGGCCTGGACGGCACCCTCGGCGACACTCTCCGAATACCGACAGCCATCTACGTCGATCAGGTGCTGGCGCTCGCCGACGACGTGGGTTTCAAGGCCGCCGCTCACATCACCGGTGGCGGCCTTCTGGGAAGGACGGCCGCCATGCTCCCCGACGGCGTCGGGATGCGCATCGATCCCGACTCGTATGCCCGGCCCCGGATTTTCGCCCTCATCGCGGCGGCGGGAGACATCGAACCGGGCGAGATGGCCACCACGTTCAACATGGGCCTCGGATTCGTGGCGATCGTCGACCCCGATCGAGCTGCGCAGGCCCGGGGATGGCTGCACGTCGGTGAGGTGGTCGAAGGCGGAGGGGTCGACCTTGGCTACGCCTCCCGATAGGCCCCGCTTCGCCATCCTCGCCTCAGGCAGGGGCTCCAACGCCGAACGCCTCATGGAGGCGTTCGCCACCGACCTGGACGACGCCGAACTGGTACTGGTCGTCAGTGACAATCCCAACGCCGCGGTGCTCGAGAAGGCCGAGCGACACGGGGTAGCCACCGCGGTGGTGCCCCGGGACGGAGCGCGCGAGGATCACGAGCGGGCCCTCCTGGCGACGATCGGCACCGGCGGGGTGGATCACCTACTGCTCGCCGGATACATGCGGATCCTGTCTCCATGGTTCCTGGAGCGGTTCGAAGGAACCATCCTCAACATCCATCCCTCGCTGCTTCCCGACTTCCCCGGCCTCGACGCCCAGGCCCGGCAATGGGAGGCGGGGGTCGAGATCGCCGGAGCGACGGTCCACCTGGTCGACGAGGGGGTCGACTCGGGTCCGATCCTGCTGCAGGGCTCGATCGCGGTACGAGGTGACGAGGGTCCGGACGGCCTGGCCGACCGGATCCTCACGGAGGTCGAGCATCGCATCTACCCCCAGGCGGTGCGGATGCTGATCGACCGGCTGTGGGATCCGGCGCCCCGGGTGAGCCGGGCACTCTTCAGCGTGGCCGACAAGACCGGCATCGCCGACTTCGCCGGGCGTCTCGCCAGACTCGACGTCACGCTGCTGGCCTCAGGGGGCACCGCCGCCGCACTCGAGGAGGCCGGGCTGGGGGTCACCCGCATCGAGCAGGTCACCGGCGCCGGCGAGATGCTGGGCGGCCGGGTCAAGACTCTCCACCCCGCGGTCCACGCCGGGATCCTCGCCGATCGCCGCAAGCCCGAGCACATGGCCGAGTTGGACGCCTCCGGGCACCTCCCCATCGATCTCGTCGTCTGCAGCCTCTATCCGTTCGAACAGGCCCTCGCCTCCGGCGCCCCGCGAGACGCCGTGATCGAGGAAATCGACATCGGTGGACCGACGCTGGTGCGGGCTGCGGCGAAGAATGCCGACGGCGGGGTCACCGTCGTGATCGATCCTGCCGACTACGACGACGTCGCCGAGGCGATCGACTCCACCGGCACGGTCCCGATCGATGTCCGGCGCCGCCTCGCCATCAAGGCATGGCAGCACATCACCGAATACGACGCCGCCATCTCGGCGTGGGCGTCGGGGCGGGCTCCGCAGCCGTTGCGCTACGGGGAGAATCCCCATCAGGAGGCGCGCCTCGAGAACGACGGAACCGGTCGCGGGGTCGCCGCCGGGACCCTTCTCCAGGGCAAGGAGCTCTCCTACAACAACCTGCTCGATCTCGACGCGGCATATCGGGCGGTGTTCGGCGACGGGGCGCATCGATGCTCAGTGGTGAAGCACACCAATCCCTGCGGGCTCGCCGAAGCCGCGACCCAGGCCGAGGCGTTCCGCCAGGCGCTGTCCGGTGACCCGGAGGCGGCCTTCGGGGGGGTCCTCGGGTTCAACCAGCCACTGGAACCCGCCACCGCCGAGGCGATCGTCGGGTCGGGGATGTTCGTGGAGTGCATCGCCGCGCCGGGATTCGACGCGGCGGCACGGGATGCCCTGGCATCGCGCAAAAACCTGCGGCTGCTCGACGTGCCGCCCGGAGATCCCACCCCGAGCCGGCTCATCCATGCGGTGGGAGGCGGGGTACTGATTCAGGACGCCGATCCAGGCCCAGATCCGTCGACATGGAAGCCGGTGACCAGGGCTCGGATCGGCGACGACCAATGGGCGGAGTTGGAGTTCGCCATGCGGGCCGTGGCGATCCTCAAATCGAATGCAATCTGCGTGACCCGCGACCTCACCCTGCGCGGCGCCGGTGCCGGGCTGATGAGCCGCGTCGACGCCTGCCGCCTGGCACTCCAGAAGGCCGGCGCCGAGGCGCGGGGCGGTGTGCTCGCCTCCGACGGCTTCTTCCCCTTCGACGACTGCGTCCGTCTCGCTGCCGATGCCGGCATCACCGCGGTCGTCCAACCCGGCGGGTCGAGGCGCGACCAGGAGGTCATCGACGCCTGCGACGACCTCGGCCTGGCGATGGTGTTCACCGGCCGCAGGCACTTCAGGCATTGAAGAAGCCCCCGGCCTCCGGCCACCAGTCCCCAGCAAGAGGAGCACCCTCGGCCCCGCCCGGGTCCAGTGGGTGCTCGTGCGATCAGCGGGTGACGGGAGGTGGATGGCCGTGAAAGTCCTGGTGGTCGGCTCGGGAGGACGGGAGCACGCCATGTGCCGTGCCCTGACGACAACACCGGAGGTCGAGATCTTCACCGCCCCCGGCAATCCGGGGACGGCGCAATTCGGGGAGAACGTCGATGTCCGAGCCGACGACGTCGCCGGCCTGGTCGCGCTGGCCCGGAGGGCGCGTGTCGATCTCGTGATCCCGGGTCCTGAGGCGCCGTTGGTGGCGGGGCTCGCCGACGCCCTCGCAGAAGCGGGCATCCCGTGTTGCGGGCCGAGTGCGGCAGCGGCACGCCTCGAGGGGTCCAAGGCGTTCACCCGGATGCTGGCCCAAGCGGCCGGCATCCCCTCCCCCGATCACCGAATCGTCACCTCACCGACCGGAATCGCGGCAGCGCTCGCCGCCTTTGAGTCACCCCCCGTCATCAAGGCGGACGGCCTCGCCGCAGGCAAGGGCGTGTTCCTCCCCGACACGTTCGACGAGAGCGCCCAGGTCACGCGGGATCTCCTCGCCGGGAGCCTCGGCCAGGCCGGCGCTACGGTGGTGATGGAGCGACGCCTCGCCGGCATCGAGGCATCGTGGTTTCACGCCTGCCGGGGCAACGAGGCGATCACCTTGCCGGACGCGCTGGACCACAAGCGGTTGCTCGACGGCGGCGAGGGTCCCAACACCGGAGGCATGGGGGCGGTGAGTCCCAATCCCGACGTCGACACCAGGATCGACGTACCGGTCCGCGACCAGTTCGTCCTTCCCGCGCTGGAACGGCTCACTGCGGACGGAACGCCCTTCAAAGGGTTCTTGTTCAGCGGCATGATGCTGACCGAGGAGAGCCCATATCTCCTCGAGTTCAACGTTCGGCTCGGCGACCCCGAGGCACAGGTGGTGCTCCCCCGCCTCCCCGATGGGGTGTTCACCGAGGTGTGTGCCTGGGTGGCGGGGCTGCGTGCCAACCCGCCGACGTTCGAGTTCGATCGGCGCCACACCTGCGCGGTGGTGCTCGCCGCCGACGGTTACCCGGGCGCCCCGCGTCGGGGCGACCCCATCACCCTCTCCCCGGGTCTGGAGTCGGAAGACCGCTGGTTCATCCACGCCGGGACCCGGCTCGACAATGGGACGCTGCTCACCGATGGAGGGAGGGTGGGCGCGGTCGTGGCGCGAGCCGAGTCAAAGGAGGCGGCGCGGGTCGCGGCCTACGAAGGCGTCTCCCGCGTACAGTGGGCCGGCATGACCCACCGCAGCGACATCGGAGTGGCCCTACATGGCTGAACCCGTGCGCGTCGCCGTGATCGTCGGCTCGGCCTCGGACGCCGACCAGATCGAGGGATGCCGGGAAACCCTGCGTCGGCTCGGGATCGGCCACGAGGCCAGGGTGCTGTCGGCGCATCGCACCCCCGGCGAGCTGGTCGACTACCTCGACGGCCTCGAGGGTCGTGGGATCGAGATCGTGATCGCCGCAGCCGGCATGGCCGCCCACCTCGCCGGTGTAGCCGCCGCCCACACCACGCTGCCGGTGCTGGGCGTGCCGATGGCGTCGGGGCCACTGCAGGGCATCGACGCGTTGTTGTCCACGGTGCAGATGCCTCCAGGAGTTCCGGTGGCAACGCTGGGGATCGGATCACCAGGTGGCAAGAACGCGGCATACCTTGCGGCACGAATCCTGGCGCTGAGTCACCCCGGGGTGAGGGAACGCTTGGAGCAAGCCCTCGCCGAGGATCGGGAGCAGGTGCTGGGTTCGGAGTTGCCCTGAGGGGAGTGCCCGGGGAGGCGCACAGGGGTCGGCGCGCCCGACCGGACTATCACCGCCTGGGGTGGACCGAGCCACGGACATCGGGCGACGGTCCTAGCGGAGCGCGTCGAGACTGCTCCTCAATAGCTTTGGCCCGGCGTAGACGAGCCCGGTGTACAACTGGACGAGGGTGGCTCCCGCCTCGAGCCGTCGGCGTACGTCTTCGGGGGTCATGATCCCCCCGGACGCCACCACGGGAATCCGGCTGCAAGCAACGGCTCGGCGTAGCCGGTCCAACGCGATCGGCCCCAACGGGGCTCCACTCAATCCGCCGGGCGGGTCCTCCTCGATCCCCGGACGCTGGGTGGTGGTGTTGCCGATGACGAGACCGTCGACTCCCGCCGACTCCGCCGCGTGCACCGCCCCCTCCAGGTCGTCGAGGTCAGGCGAGAGCTTCAACAGCAAGGGAACCGGGCGACCGAGACGCTCAGCCCACTCCTGGCGGCGAGCCACCAGCGGATCCAAGAAGCCAGGCAGCGCGCTCTCGAGATCGCGCAGCCCCGGCGTGTTCGGCGAGGAGACGTTGATCGCGAGGTAGTCGGCGATGGCGGCGAACCGATCGATCAGGAACAGGTAATCGCCAGTCCGCCCGTCGGCGGCGGTGTCGGCGTTGGGCCCGATCGAGACACCGATGACCAGTCCGTCCGGCCTCTTGCCTGCCAGCCGCGCCGCCACGGAGTCGGCGCCGGCGCTGGGGAAGCCCATGCGGTTGACGAGAGCCCTCCGATCGGGGAGCCGATGCACCCGGGGCCGGGGATTTCCGGGCTGGGGCCGGGGCGTCACCGTGCCGATCTCCACGTGGCCAAAGCCGAGCGCAGCCAGCGCCCGCCATGCCGACCCATCCTTGTCATACCCCGCGGCGAGGCCGATCGGATTACGGAATCTCAGGCCGTACACCTCGACCGGTACCACCTCGAAGCGCCGCCGCCGTGGCAGCGCCCGGCCGAGGCGCACTCCCCGAAGCGCCAGACGGTGGGCACGCTCCGGATCCAGAAGGAACCCGAGGGACCGTATAGCCCGGTACATCACCGACCGGCCAGGAAGGCGACGACGGCCCGGCGCTCGTCCTCTCCGATCGCGCCCGCCGCACCGAGATCGTCGACGAGCGAACCGAGCGTTGCGATGGCGTGCAGCGTGATCCCCTGTTCGGCGAGCGCCGACCTCGCCTGTTCCTCGCGTTCGATGAGCACCACCAGATGCTCGACGACCAGCCCCGCCTCACGCAGCAGGTTCGCCGCCTCGGTGGCGCTGATGCCGCTGGTGACGACATCGTCGACCAGGACCACCCTGTCACCGGCGCGCCACTCCCCCTCGACACGGACCCCGGTGCCGTGCTCCTTCGACTCCCGGCGGGGCCACACCAGCGACCTGGACCGTTCCAGCGCCACCGCGGTCGCCAGCGGCAGGGCCCCGTATGGCACGGCTCCGACGTGGTCGTAGGCGAGTCGCCCGAGCACCGATCCGTAGAGAGCCGCCACCTGGCGTAGCAGTCCCGGCCTGCCCGACAGTCGCCTGAGATCCACATAGATCGGCGAGACGGCGCCGGAACGAAGCGTGAACTCGCCGAAGCGCACGCAGCCGGACTCGTGCAGGTCGACCGCCATGCCGCGGGGACGCAGCACCGGCTCTCTCGGCTCGACCCTCCTCAGTGCGTCACGGAGGTCTGCCGCCATGCTCGCCGGGTTGGATGCGCTACCCACCAGCCGGGACGACGGTACGAGGACTCCTCGCCGATCGGAACGGAGCGCCACCCCGATGGCATCGGCGTCACCACCCTGGGGGCCGACCCCGGGCGCGAGGATCCAGTGCCCCGGGACGATCGCCCTGGTGCGAGCGAGCGCCCCGGGCTGGGTGGCGCCCACGACGAGTCCGAGGCGGTCGGGCCCCGCCCACCCGGCGACGAGGCGGGCGACGCGCTCGTACACCATCTCGCCGCTGTCCAGAATGTCGTCCTGGATCTCTGCTCCGCTCGGATTCGAGGTGCGGCACAGCACCCAGACCCCCCGGCCAGGATGGGCGAGGAACGGGTCGACGGCATCGCGACCGAGATACGGGTTGATGGTGACCGCCCCGGCCCCGATCACGCCGAAGCAAGCCTCGGCGTAGGCGGCGGCGGTCGAGGCGATGTCACCCCGCTTGGCATCGAGGATGACCGGGATCTCCTCGGGGACGGCCTCGACCACCTCGATGAGTGCCTCGAGCCCCGACGGGCCGTGCGCCTCGAAGAATGCGGAGTTCACCTTGAACGCCGCCGCGGCCGGGGCGGTGGCCGCGATCAGATCGAGGGACACCTTCTTCGCCTCCGCCGCATCACGGGCTCGCGGGTCGATGCCGACGCACAGGAGCGAGTCGGCTGAGGCCGACCGCTCCTCGAGCAGCTCGAAGAACCCGGTCACGCCTTGCCCAACACCATCGCCAGCAACGCCATCCGCACGTACATGCCGTACTCCATCTGCCGGAAGTAGGCCGCCCTCGGATCGGCGTCGACCTCCATGGTGATCTCGTTCACCCTCGGGAGCGGATGCATCACGATCATCCGCTCCTTTGCAGCCTCCAGTGTGGCTGGGGTCACGACGAACGCGTCCTTGACGGCGTCGTAAGCGCTCTCATCCTCGAACCGCTCCTTTTGGACCCGGGTCACGTACAGCACGTCGGTGGCGGATATCACCGTGTCGAGCGAGTCATGCACCGCGAACAGGGTTCCGGCCTCGGTCAGTTCCTCGAGGATCTCCTCGGGCATGCTGAGGATCTCGGGAGACACCAGCTCGAGTCTCACGTCGAACTTCGACAGGAGCCGGGACAGGGAGTGCACCGTGCGCCCGTATCTGAGGTCACCGACCATCGTCACCGTCAACCCGTCCACGTCGCCGAGCTCCTCGAGGATCGTGAAGAGGTCGAGCAACGCCTGGGTGGGATGCTCCCCCACCCCGTCACCGGCGTTGATGATCGGTTTCGAGGCGTATGTCGCCGCCTCTGCCGACGCCCCGACATCCGGATGGCGAAGCACAATCACATCGGCATAGCGCTCGAGGGTACGAATCGTGTCGGGCAGGGACTCGCCCTTCGACACCGAGGAATACCGGACTTCGTTGATCGGGATGACGCTCCCGCCGAGCCGCTCCATGGCGGCAGTGAACGACGACGAGGTTCGGGTGGACGGCTCGTAGAACAGGTTGGCCAGCAGCTTTCCCTTCAGAAGGTCGAAGGTCCCCACCCGGGCCACCATCGCCTGCATCTCGTGGGCGACATCGAAGATGTAGTCGAGGTCCTCGACGTCGAACTGCTTCACGGACACGATGTCGCGCCCGTAGAAAGGCGCGTCATGCTTGTCTCCGAAGGGGAGGTACGCGCGTGCCATGGTCTCTCGATCCATCACTGCTCCTTCGTCCGTAGATTCCGTCCCGATCCGGGGGCGGCGAGGACCTCGCCGTCCCGATAGACCTCCACCCCTCTGACCACGACCCGGACCACTCTCCCCCGCATCGTCCTGCCCTCGAACGGGGTCCACCCCGCCCTGGTCTGCTGGGCCATCCCCTCGACCACCCATGACGCCTCGGGATCCACCTCGACCACGGCGTCCTGCTCGTCGAGCCCGAAGATCCGCCGGGGGCCGTCGTGGAGCCGTGCCACGACGTCGTCGATGGTGAGCAGGCCATCGTGGACGGCCCCGATGAGCAGCGGCAGGGCCGTCTCGAGACCGGGGAACCCCGGCGGTGGGGAGTCCGTCGACTTCTCGGCGATGGTGTGCGGGGCGTGGTCGGTGGCGAAGCAATCGATGTCGTCGAGGTGTCGCCACAACGCCTCCCGATCGGATGGCGACGCCAGTGGCGGGCGCACCGAGGCTCGTCCGGCGAGAAGACTCATCTCATCCTGGTCGAGGAAGAGGTGATGGGGGGCGACCTCGCAGGTCACCGGGACGCCGCGATGTCGCGCCTCGAGAACGCTGAACATCTCCTGCTCGGTGGACAGGTGGCACACGTGCACCGGTCGCTCCAGTTCGGTCGCCATAGTGAGGACGGCGTCGAGGGTGTCCCCCTCGGCGTGAAGGGCGATCGGACAGTCGACGGGCCAGGACTCGAGATGTCGCCGCCACGACCCGGGCCCATCGAGGCGCAGCCCACCGTAGGTCGAATCGAGGTACATCTTGAGACCGGCCGCTTCGGGGGCGAGCGCCGCCACCGCCATCGCATTGGTCTCTCCGGCCCCGACGAACTGGCCGTAGTCACATCGGGCGCGCTTCCCGGCGGCGTCGAGCGCACCGTCGAGAGACCCCCGGTCGATCACCGGTGGCCGGGTGTTGGGCATGGCGAGGACGGCGGTGAACCCCCCGGCGAGGGCGGCGGCGGTGCCCGAGGCCCAGTCCTCCTTGTGGGTCTCGCCCGGATCGCGCATGTGGGTGTGCACGTCGATGAGGCCCGGGAGGTGAAGCGTCGTCATCTGTGCCATCCCGGCGGGCATGCCAGCAGCCGCAGATGGCCAGAAAAAAGGGCCCCCATGTCGGGGGCCCAGAGGACTGGATCGGGAACGGGTCGGGAGTCAGCCAAGGCGACCCCGTTCGAATCGTGTGATCACACCGCTCCCCGTCAGGCTCACGGAGTGTAGACACCCCCACCCCGGTCGGGCTGTACTGCCCGCGCCACGAATTGTGGGAGGATGGCTCCAGCCTCCCCGAGTACGAGCCCGAATCCTCGGCTCGGCCCATCGAGCGAACCCTCGAGTTCCTCGGTAGGTACGGCTGAGCCGTCCGAGTAGGGACGGGGCTGCCGTGGGGAGATGGTGGGCGCTTCTGGGATTGAACCAGTGACCTCTTCCGTGTCAGGGAAGAACGGGCCTCTAAGCGCCGCAACGGAACCCGGCGGAATCCCTTACGCGGCAACGGTTCACGCCTGACGGGGACTCGCGACGGTTCGCGCTATCTGACGGACTCTCGCGGACACCTCGCGGACAGGTCTGCTCCGGGACGCGCGGGTGGCGTTTCGAGCCCGGCGCCATACGCCTCGGTGACGTCGCCGCGCGGCTCGAAACCGATGCCTAGGCCGATCCGACCGAAGCCGATCTGAGCCAGCTCCGCGACACCCTGGAACGGAGGCTCGGCGACGCTGGCATCGATCTCGAGCCGTTCGAGCGCTTCCGCTCCTGATCCACCCGCGCCGGCGCGCTCACATCTCTGGGGGAGGGCCCTCCGTCTCAGGCCGGGAACGCATGAGGACGATCGCGGCGACGAAGGCGACGAGGCCCGCGATTCCGAAGACCGCCTCTTCCCGTACCCAGCTGTCCCCGGGAAGCGCGGACAGCCCGGCCTGACCCAGGCCGACGATCACGGCGACGGCGACGACCGCTCCCACCGCATAGACGACCCGACGGCCGACCGAATCCCGGCGCCCGATGTAGGCGCCGAACGCTGCAGCGGCGATCACGACGCCTCCCAGCCCGGCAAAGAACGCAAGCGCCTCCACCAGGCTGTCCTCGTCGGGGCCGCCCTGGGCGGCCATCACCGCGATCTTCCCCATCCACCCGATGCCCCCGACCAGGCCGGCGACGATCGCCACCGTGCGTGCCCTCATGCGTGTTCCTTCCTCTCTCCTCGATGCTGCTTGCGATCCGACCCTCACCGAGCCCCCTTCTCGATCACCCGCCCTCATCGTGCGCCCGCACCGACACCTGATCGCTCTCGACGACACCGTCGCGATACACGCCCTTGGCCACGACCAGACGCCCCTCCTCGAGGGTCAGGGGGCGCCGACCGACATAGGCGTACCGAACGAGTGCGGTTGCCCCGGTGCCGTCGGTCAGCTCGAACGTGAGATGATCGGTCCCGACCTCGAGACGCTGGACGATGCCCTCGACCTGGACCCTGCGTCCCTCGTGGTCGGCGGTGAGGTCTGCGGGAGCGACGAACGGCGTCGAGGCCTGGAAGGTTCCGATGAGCACCAGGGTCATCGCTACCACGGTGACCGTGCCCGCCAGGATCAGGCGTCCCCGCCTACTCACTCCGTCCCCGAATCGCCCCCGGCGCGGATCGACCGCAGCCGGCGCTCCCAACGAAAGGCCATGAGGGCGGGAACCAACCAGACCGCAGCGAAGATCGCCGCCGCGCAGAACTCGAGCACGGTCATGGCGTGCCCCTTCGCGGCGCCGCCGCCTCGCGTTCGGCGCCCTCGAGCCGCCACCGCAGCGACACGAGGTAGTAGTAGACCAGCGACATACCGACCGGGGTCAGGATGAATGCCGGGAGGTGGATGGCGACACTCTCCGTGGCAATCGTCGTGCCGTGGAATGGGCTCTGCCATAGCCGGGTCGATGCCACGGTGATCGGCACCGAGACGAATGCCAGCACACAGAAGACCGCACCCCGCCGGTACCCGGCGGGGTCGTGAACCCCTCGGTGGTAGAGCAGATACCCCGCGTAGATGAACCACACGACCAGGGCGGTGACGAGCCGGATATCGCTCCACTCCCACCACGAATTCCAGATGAAGCGGCCCCACACCATCCCGGTGGCCAGCGTGAACGTGAGGAATACGAAGGACACGACGATGGCGCCCTGAGCGATCCAGCTGTGTCGCGCCACCCCGCGCCGCAGGTAGCCGATGCTGGCCACGGTCGCCACCGCCAACCCGGCGAAGCCCACCCAGGCGACGCCGACATGGAAGTAGAACAGGAGGTTGATGGGATGGTCGACGCCGTAGAACTCGGTGGGCGCCCGCAGCGCGATGAGCACAGTCGTACCGATCAGCACCGCCAGGCCCGCGAGACCGGCTCTACGCCACGACACCGCTCACTCCTCGGCCGCGAATTCGAACACCATCATGCCTGCGGCGACCATCCCGACGGCGTAGAGGGCGAGCACCCGCAGCCAGCCGACGTCCAGCTCCCCGGACTCGAGGAGGGTCGCGACCGCCTCCACTCCGGCGAGCAGGACCGGCACGGCGAGCGGTAGGAACAGCAGCGGCAAGAAGGTCTCCCCGAGCCTCGAGTGGTGCGAGAGCACGCTAAGGACCGAGCCGACCGCGGCGAGCCCCACGGCGGCGAGGGCCATGATCACGGCGAGTCCGGGCAGCACCGCGAGCAGCGTCGGCGCAGCGAAGAACACCGCGAGCCCCACTGCGGCGACGAGTGCCACACCGAGCAGCAGGGCTGCGGTGCTGGCGACACGGCCCAGGTACATCCCCATGGGATCGGCCCCGCTCAGCAACAGCCCCCGGAGGGCATCGTCACGGAAGTCCTCGTCGAAGCCTCGTGCGAGTGCGTGCAGCGCGGTGAACACGATCAGCACCCACAGCATCCCGCTCACCGCCCGAGGGCTGCCGGCGAGTGGCTCAAACGCCATGGCGAGGACCGTTGCGAGCAGCCCGGCCAGGACCAGTACCGCCGACGACATCGAGCGGGTGCGCGCCTCGACGGTCAGGTCCTTGCGCAGCACCGCCGCAGCCGTGTCGAGTACGCCCGAGGAGTGGCCGGGTATCCGAACCGCAGCCTCGGCGCGCCCGTTCGGGGCCACCTGCTCGACCCGGGATGCCGCAACGTGGGCCGTCTCCGAGACCACTCTGCCCTCCTCGAGCCTGACGACCCGATCGGCGAGCACCCGCACGCGTTCCGCCTCGTGTGTGGCGAACAAGAGCGTCTTGCGCCCACGCACCTCGACGAACATCCGGGCGAGTTCCTCCTGGGCCCCGGCATCGAGCCCCGAGAACGGCTCGTCGAGCAGCAGGACCGAGGGGTTGTGCAGCAGGACCCTCGCCAGCGAGAGACGCTTGCGTGTCCCGTGCGACAACCCGCCGACACGCCGGTCGGCCACGCCGTCGAGGCGAGTCTCCTCGATCACGGCTGCGACCCGCCACGCCGGAAGGCCCCGTAGGCGGGCGTGCAGCGCGAGGTTCTCCCTGCCGGTCAGCCCGTCGTACAGCATGGAGCGGTGGGTCAACACGCCGAGAAGACCGTTGGAGCCGTTCCCCCGCGTCACCGCGTGTCCTTCCACCGTGACGGTGCCGGAGAGCGGGCGGTTCATCCCTGCAGCGACCGCGATCAACGACGACTTACCCGCCCCGTTGGCTCCGACGATCGCCGTCGCCGAGCCCGCGGGAAAGTCGATCGAGATCTCATCGAGAGCGAGCACGTCACCGTAGGCGAGCGACACCCTTTCCAGACGAAGAGCGGGCCGGGTGTCCGTAAGGGCATCGGCGCCCACCGGGGAACTGCGGAGCGCAACCGACTCGGGAACGACGAGACGCTTCACGAGCCGCGCCCTCCCCCGTGAGCAGACACCGGGTCACCGAGGCGCCGATCCGCGGAGCGGGAGACTCCGCCCCTGGACCCGGCCATCATCATCCCCATCCCGCCGACGAACAGCAGCATTCCTCCGAACAACAGGCTCACCGCCGGGATGTGGCGGACCGTGACGGGGACCCCCTGAGGCCCCATGTCGCCGGACCCGTGGTACACGACCTGCACGTCGGCGGCCAGCCCGCGGCTCACCATGACCTGAGCATGACGGCCCATGGCCCTCTCCGGATAGGTGGACACGCTCGCCTCGCCGGTCGTCTCCAGGCGTCCACCTCGCCAGACCTCAAGTGTCGCCGACTCCCGCACCTCGGCGAGCCTACCCATGCCGTCGTAGTGCTCGGAGCTCTCGACGCCGAGCACGCGGACGGTGACGCCTCCGCTCGCCCCAACGCCGGTCATCGGATCCACGGCGACCGTGACGCTCGTGGAGAAGATCGTCGCCAGCGCCGCCCCGACGATGACGGCGACGACACCCAAGTGCATGGCCGCACTCCCCAGGTGGCGGAGCCTGGCATCGGCCGTGGATTCCCGTCGCCGGAGCCACCACCAGCGTTCGACGGCGGCAACGAGGGCGTAGGCGGCAGGAGGGAACAGCATGAGCGCGCTCGCGCCCCCGAAGAACGACTCGAAGGCGCCTGACCCCGCCCGCCCCTCCGCCGAGAGCAGCTCCATTCCCGGCACCGGCTTCACCGCGGCCGCCACCGCGGTCGCCACCATGAACAGGGCGAGCATCGGCATCGCCTCGCGTCGTCGTCCCTGAGCGGCCTGCATCCCGAACCCCATCACGAAGAGGAGACCGACCGCGAGCACATAGCCCCACAGTACGAAGAAGCCGGTGTCCAACTCCACGGAGCGCCCCATCGCGCCGGTGGCCAGCATCGGATACACGAGGCCCCACACGATCACACCCGAACCGGCGAGCAGCAGCCACCACGCCCACGACAGCCACGGCTGCCGGGTCGGTTCGACGGCGGTCGCACGCCACGCCCTGACCGCCAGGATGGCCGTCACCCCAAGCACCACGACGAGGAGGAGGCCCAGCATACGACCGGCCGACCCGCCCGCGAAGGCGTGAACGCTGGGATGCAGCCCGGATCGCGTGACGAACGACGCGAACACCACCCCGACCCAGGGAAGGGCGCCGACGAGCGGCGCGGTGACGAGCTGCCGACGGCCGCCGTCCTCACTGCGGTCCGCATGGAGCGCGGCGGTCAGGAGCAGCCATACGACCAGGGTGGCCGTCTCCACCGGATCCCACGACCAGAACCAGCCGAAGGTCATCTCCTCGTATGCCCACACGATCCCCGTCAGGAGCGCACCCGACAGGAGGAGCCAGGCCAGCCTGCCCACCCGTGCCGACCACAGCTGCAGCCCGGAGTCTCGCGGCGCTCTGCCGGCCGCCGCATTGGCGAGCCGACGGAGCGCGATGGCGAAGCCGAGTCCCAAGAGAGCGTACGCGGCGAACGTGAGCAGGGTGTGCGGTGGCATCCACGGGTTGGTGAGCACCGGGTTCAGACCTCTGCCCTCACCGGGGACGCTCCCCACCGGGAGCGTCGGAAACGCCGCCGAGAAGGAGCGGAATGGGCCGCTGGCTGCAGTCACGACGACCAGGAGCAGCACGATCAAGCTCACGACCGCGTGCACGAACGTCGCATCGGCCCGGTCGGCAGCGACGCTGGACCGAACCCGGCGTCCCGTCCACACGGCGACGCCAGCTGCGAACAGTGACCACACCAGGAACGAGCCCTCCGACCCGGCCAGGAGGCCGCTCATCCGCTGCAGCACCCCCTGGTAACTGGCGCTGTGTTGCCACACGTAGTGGACCGAGAAGTCTCCGGCCACGAGCAGGACGAGAAGCTGGAGCGTCGCCGCCGCAACGAACGCGAACACCATCCAGGAGAAGCCCGCGCCGCCCGCTCGCGCGAGCAAGCGCTCGGCCGATCCCCGCGAGCGGCTCCGCAGATCGTGGGTGGCGGCGAAATGACGTCGGGTCGCGTCAGCAGCCGCCACGGCGGCGGCCAACACCGCCACCGTGATGATCACGACGCTCCCCGAAGGACCATCCAGGCTGGCTCACGCTCCGCCACCCGATACCACCCCCTCACGGGGAATGCGGACAAGCTGGTATACCGCGGACGCCAGTGCCAGCCACACTCCGATCAGGAGGACGAGGAACCAGATCGCCGTGACGCCCCGAGGCAAGATCGAGTCGGCGACCACCGGAGTCAGGAAGGTCACCACTGCGGTCCCCGATGCGACGGTGAACGGCGTCGTGGCACGCGCTGCGCCGAACTCCTCGGTACCGGCGAACTCGACGCTGAGGCTGCTGTCCCCCGGCGCCCTCGGCGTGAGGGCCACGGTCACCGTGCCCTGACTGTCGGTGCGCAGGAGGCCGACCGTTCGAAAGTCGACGTAGTCGAAGAATCGGATCTCCTCCAGCACCACGACGGTGGCGCCGGCGATCGGACGGCCGCGCTGGTCGAGGAGACTGATCGTCGCTTCGAAGTGCTCGCCCTGCACGGCTTGCTGCGGCGCGTCGATCGTGAGTCGGACCTCCTGGCGTACTTCGCCCGCTACCGCGGGTCCGGCCCACAGGAGCACGACGGCGAGGCCCGCCACGACCGACCATGCCACCGGGCGCCGTCCAACGGTGTGACGCGATCGGGAACTCATGTGCTCTCCTTCCCTGCCGCGTCCCCGGACGTGCCCACCCGCTCCGCCCCCTCGAGGCCGTGCTCCACCTCCCACATCGAGATGATCGGGAAGACCCGCTGAAAGATCATGAACACCAAGACGAGTCCCGCCGCCGCGGCCGCGGTGATCGCCCACTCGATCCAGGTCGGCGAGTAGGTGGCAAGGCTGCCAGGGGTCATCCCCGACTCCAGGGGAGGCACCACGATGATCCAGCGCTTCAGCCACATGCCGACGACGACGAGGACCGAGGCGAGGGTGATTCCCCCCACCGTACGGGTCCATGGGATCGCGACGAGAGCCGCAGGCACCAGCATCCCGAGGACGATGGCGAACCAGAAGGCCCACGCGTGTGCCCCGCTCATGATCGATGCCAACGGCGCCTGATAGTCGGCCGACACGGTGGTGTAGCCGATCGTCCAGTACTCACTGAACGTGAAGTACATGTAGGTGAGGTTGAGGGTGAGCAGGATGTACCCCAGCCTGACGAAGTGGGCATCGGTGAAGAACGCCTGGAGCCCCTGGGATCGGCGGTAGACGGCCATGATGATGACGATCACGGCCGTGCCGCTGAACACCGCGCCGAGGACGAAGTAGGGGGCGAAGATCGTGCTGTTCCACACCGGACGCGCGGTCACGCCGAAGATCCACGCCACCGCCGAGTGGGCGAGGATGGCGACCGGGATGATGGTGACTGCGAGGATCCCCATGCCCTTCTCCAGCCTGCGTCGCTGCGCGGCGTTGCCGACCCAGGAGAACGCGACGAGGCGGTAGAGCCGGTATCGGATCCCCTTGCGTGTGGGATGCAGGTCGCGGCACCGGGCTGCGTCGGGAACCAGCGGCAGCAGCAGGAACAGCAGGGCGGCGAACATGTAGGTGCTGAGCACGACGACGTCCCAGATCAGCGGCGATCCGGCCCGGCCGGCGGTGATGATGTGCCACGACGCGATCCCGGGTCGTCCGAGGTCGGCGAAGATCATCAGGAAGGCGATGAGGAGAGCCGCCACGGTGACGATCTCGGCGATGCGGGTGACCGGTCGCCGCCACTCGACATTGACGAGGCGCAGCACCGCCGACAGCAGCGTGCCCGCGTAGCTGATGCCCACGAAGAAGATGAAGTTGATGATGTAGATCCCCCAGGGCTGCGATGACGAGAGCCCGGTGACGCCCAGCCCCTGTCGAAGCTGGATACCCCACGCCACGAGGCCCAGCGCGACGATCAGGCCCAGCCCCGCGGCGAGCACCCAGTACGTCCTTCCGGCCCGTCCTTCGAGGGGACCCATCACTGCTCGTTCGACCGACGTCATCGCCTCACACCTCCGCCACGTGTGGCAGGTAGTAGACCTTCGGCTCGGTTCCCTTGTCTTCCTTGTACCGATAAGCCGCCCGGGACTCGAGCAGCTCGGTGAGCCTGCGGACCTCGGTGCCGTTGGTGACGACGTCGGTGGTCCTCTCTCCGAACCACAGGACGTCCTTGGGGCACTGCTGCACGCACCTGGGGAGTCGGGACTGCTGCAGGTAGTCGGCGCAGAAGACGCACTTGCCCACCGTCCCGCGACGGGCCGGCATGGTCAGTTCCGGCGTGTACTGCTCGGGCGAGAGATGTGACGGCGGCGGTTCGTCCCACCAGAAGTACCGCGCGTCGTACGGGCAGGCAACCATGCACATCCGGCAGCCGATGCATTGACGGTTGTCTACGAGCACGATGCCGTTCTTGTTGGAGTAGGTGGCCCCGACCGGACACACCTGGACGCACGGCGTGTTCTCGCACTGCATGCACGGCATCGGCCGGAAGAACTTCCCCGACGGGCCCTCCTCCTCCCACACGTTGATCCAGTGATGGTCGTCGTCGGGGAGGTTGTGACCGCTCTTGCATGCCTGCATGCACTGCTTGCACCCGTCGCACTTGGCCAGGTCGATGACCATCACCCAACGATCGGCGGCGGGAAGGCGCAGGGCACTGCCATCCTGCACCGCAGAGTCGGCATCGGACATGGCACGGGCGATGGCCGAGCCTCCCAGCGACGCCACGCCGGCGGCGCCGAGCGCCAACGCGAGGCTGCGCAGGAACGCCCGACGGCTCAGCACGGTCCGTTCGTCGAGGCCGCCGAGGTCGAGATCTCCCGCCTCGATCGCGACCGGGTCGGTGGACATGCGCAGGAAGCCGTCGAGTTCCCCTCGCACGCTCTCGCCGGTCGTCATGCCGTGTCATCCGGCTCTTCGGTCGTCGCCTTTCGAGCCCTGCCGAGCACGATGGCGCCACCGACGGTGAGGAGGGCGATGATGAAGAACACGAAGGCCGCGTTGCCGGGGTCGAACGCCCGGATGAGGATGCTCCGCGACTCACCGTCGGGAAGCGCCACGCCGGCGAGCCGTGGTTCGATGGCCCGGTTGGCGGCTCCGAGCCCGATCGGATCGTCGTGACATCCGAGGACCGACATGCTGTCGTTGCGGACCTCCGTGGCCCCGGGGTGATCGTCGCTGGTGAGGAACTCCCAGTTGGTCTGTCCCGGGTAGATTGCCGTCAGGGTCGTCGCCTCGATGGCGTCCCAGTCGGGTGCGTCACCGTCGAATCGTGTCGCCGTCACGTCCGCGGGCATGTCGACGCCGATCCGGAAGGGCAGCGTCACGAAGTGCCACCGGCTGCCGGTCGCCAGGCGATGAACGGCAATGGCCGCGTCGTAGGTGCGTCCCGGCAGGAACGGCTTGTCGGCGGTGGGATATCCCGTGTCCATGGGCCGCCACAGCGTGACGTCCCACACCCAGCCACCCTCTCCGTCGGAGAGCAGCCGCCCGTCCGCCCTGATGCTCCCCCGACTCTCGGTGGGCTCGGTGTTGAGCATGCGCCGGGGGATGACGTCGCCGTTGCGCCACTCACGGTCCGGGTCGAACGGGACCGCGTTGACCCCGTCGGCGATGAAGAAGTTGTCATCGTACCCGTATCCCTGAGCCTGCACGGTGTCCCAGTCGAGCGCGTCGTACCCGGTGACCGCGGAGTCGAACATCAGCAGGGGCTGGCCGGCCTCGCTGTCGAAGTTAGTCGAGAAGGGCCCACGACCCGGGCTGGGACGCCGGTACTCGAAGACGGACTCGTTGTCGCTGAATCCGATCGGGTTCGAGCGATGCGACCGCCAGTGCCACAGGTCCAGGAACACGCCCGCCTCGCGTCGGGCCTCGTACTTGTCGAGGTCCCCCAGATCGATGGCGTCCCAGCCGTTGGCCCGCCACCATTCCGGGCCGGCGTCGCGGGACTGCGGAAGATACTTGCGGACCTCTTCGAAGCGCAACGCCTCAGCGATGGGATGTGCCACGACCTCGTCGTTCGGCGGCCCGCCGTACATGAAGGGGTTCCTCATGTCGTCGTGGCACGTGAGCCAGCCGCCCTGATTGGCGAACCCCTTCACGCTGCCGTCGTCGACGAGCATCGAGATGCGATCCTCGTAGAGACCGTGGGGCTCGTTGCCCACCGGAGAGCGCCCGACCCGAATCCACTTGCCGTCCTGATAGACGAAGTAGTCGTGGTAGTAGGACGGCAGGGGCGTCGGCACGCGATACCTGAAGAAGATGTCCTCACCGTTGTGGGCTGCCTGGATCTCGAGCTCGAAGGCGACCTGGTCGGGGGAGACGATGCCGGCCGCCGGGTCGTACACGCCCTGCGTGCCCACAAAGATGTCGCGGAACGCCTCTCCGAGCGGGGCGTTCTCGACGAACTCGGTCGCCGTGGGGGATTCCGACAGCGGTGCCACTCGCTGCGATGCCAACGCAATGGTTCCTGCGCCGAGCGCCACCATGACGACGCTCGCCGACAGCACCCGGAGTGAGGGTCCGAGCCAGCCCGGCCTTCCATCTCGTGCCGCCACCGCTCCGGCTTCGAGTTCCGAGGCGGCTCCCAAACGAGGCCTACGCGACTCCCTGATGCCCATGCTCGTCCCCATCTCTCGAGCCGGATCGTGCCGGCCGTAGGATCTTCAGTCCGTCGGTCCCCCCGATAGGGGCGAAAGTCACAAACCCGTAGTGTGGGAACGGCTCCTGCGCAAGGTCGATCTGGCAGCGTGGAACCCACTTACGGCGTGGGAACCTCCAGCGTGTCGGGGTACCCGGCTGCGATGAGCACTGACTCACCATCGACAACCGCCACAATGGCCCGGCTGTAGGGTTCAGGAGCCTGGCTGGAGGGACCCATCGGCGGAGACTTACCGATCGGCCCATCCAGGTAGCAGATCGTTGCGGGATGGGTGGAGGTCAGGCTGCCCCAGCGTGCGGGTCCACCGGGTTCCGGGATCAGACTCTGGACACTTCCAACGTCGCTGAGGAAGGCAGCCGCAACCGAGAACGTCGGGCCATAGGCCGCAACAACTAATGCACACGTGGCATCAGGATCCCCCGACCCCACGGATCCACCAGGATCGTCCTGAGCGGGTGCCCCGCAGGCCGAAACGATAGAGACGACCAACACCAAGAGGGCTCTCTTCAAGGGCAACCCCATCCGCTTGACGAAACACTTCACGAGCGCTCCTTCGAATTCATCCCTTATGACGTAGCCAGGCACTAGCTGCGTTCCGGCACCTCTGACCCTATGAGCCGGGGGTTTTCCATTCGCTCGGAACTTCCGGATCCATACGTCCCTCGTATCCGGCCGAATCAAAGCATCACTGCCTGATCGTCTAGGACAAGCAGACGAAGCATGTTGTGTTGAGGACGAGGGTTTCCATCTAGGTCAGGTGGACCCGTCGGTGTCACAAACTCGCCCCGAAACTGGCTCCCCCGTGGGATGTTTCTCATGTGGACGCAATGTGGTCGCGGCCTCGATCACGGGGTCTCGGACTCGAACGCTGATCGGCACCTTTCCCTTGTGCCGCACCGGATTCCGCTGGTGGGCGCTACTGGATTTGAACCAGTGACCTCTTCCGTGTCAGGGAAGCGCTCTCCCGGGCTGAGCTAAGCGCCCTCAGGGGCCGCGAGCGTAGCCGCTGCCGGGCGACGTCCTCGCGTGTTAGCGCGTCATGGGGTCGGTCGCCGACCGACATGGAGGCGGCGCCCGGAATTGAACCGGGGTAGAGGGTTTTGCAGACCCTTGCCTAGCCACTCGGCCACGCCGCCATGGAATGAGAAGGGCGGCCGAAGCCGCCCCGCCGAGCGGACGACCGGTCTCGAACCGGCGACCTTCACCTTGGCAAGGTGACGCTCTACCAACTGAGCTACGTCCGCGAGGCGGCTCAATATATCACGAGCCGGATTTGCCTCAGGAGCCGGTCGATCCGAAGCCGCCGTCTCCCCGAGTGCTGTCCGGGAGCTCGTCGACCTCGACGAACTCCTGCACGGCGACCGGGACGACGAGGAGTTGGGCGATCCGGTCACCGCGTTCCAACGATACCGGCTCGGCTCCGTGATTGATCAGGACCGCCTTGATCTCCCCCCGATACCCGGCGTCGAGCACGCCGGGTGTGTTGACCAGGCTCAGACCATGGCGCACGGCGAGCCCCGACCGTGGTGCGATGAGTCCGACGTATCCTTGCGGGATGGCGACGGCGATCCCCGTCGGCACGGCGCGGAACTCCCCTGGTGCCAGGGTTGTCGATTCGGCGGCGTGAAGATCCACTCCACCATCACCCGCATGGGCGTGGACCGGGGCGGGCAGGCCGGGATCGAGTCGCTTGAGTGGAATCCGCATCGGGCCGATTATGCCCGCCGGAACGGAGGTGGCCCATCAGGTCTCGCAAGAGTGAAGAGCATCGGCGAAGCATCCTCGCCATGCTCGAGACCACCGCAGCCACCGCGGCGCGTCCGGCGAGGGGCGATCAGGACGGTGAGATCGAGGACATCGACTTCAACTGGCGCCCGGAGCCGCTGGACCGCGCCCTCGGGTCGGATCGCTCGTTTCGCTGGCCCATCGTCATCGCCGCCCTGTTCATCGGTGTCTCGGTGGCGCTCGTACTTCGGCTCTTCGTGCTCGCCCCGGCGAACGCCGCAGCCGTGCGCCTCGACGAATACCGCAGTGTCGCCGCCGACCTCGACGCGGCGCTCCGTGAGGTCATCGACGCCCCGGCCGGCGACCCGGATGCCGCATCAGACCTCGCCGAGGCCGCCGCATCCCTGCAGGCGTCGCTAGCGCCGCCCCTCCCCGGAGGACCGATCGGAGGTCAGGGTCCGAGCGGCGAACTCGCTGCCGCTCACCAGACGCTGCGTGCGATCGCCGACTCGGCCACCAACCTGTCGGCGCGCCTGCAACTGGCGACGGAATACCGCCGCAACGCCGATGCCGCCCTGACCCTGCCGCTGCTCCCGACCGAAGCGCCAGAGGATCTGATCGCATCGGCGGAACGGACCCTGGCCGACTACCGCGCCGGCGCGGTCGCCGCCATGGCTCGCTTCACCGACGAAGCAGCGTTCGGGGATCTGCGGGACCAGTTCGGTACCTTCGTCGATGGACTCCAGGGTTGGTCTGACCAGTACCTGCTGTCACTGCGACGGGGCGAGACCGAGACCACGACCGAGCTCCTCCAGGAGGCGCGCACCGAAACGGGCCGGCTCCGGGCGATCCTCGACACCCGGCTCGAGTCCGTCGAGGGCAACGTCGCCGCGGACTCACTGGCGCTGCTCAGCGCACTCCAGCAGGCGAGTTTCGGAACGGGCTGACCGTCAGGAAGGGTCCTCGAGAGCCGCCATTTCCTTTTCGAAGTCGCTGGCGCCCTCGAATTCCTTGTACACGGATGCGAACCTGAGGTAGGCCACCTCGTCGAGGGGGCGGAGGGACTCGAGCACCCAGTGGCCGATCTCAGCCGTCGGGACCGGGCCGCCGTACGCCTGGGCTCGGCTCTCGATCTCGCTGACCAGCGCAGCCACCGCCCGCTCCTCCACAGGGCGACCGGCGAGCGCACTCGACACCCCGGCAGCAATCTTCTCGGGAGCGAACGGTTCGAGTCGCCCATCGCGCTTGCGGACCATCGTCGCCGGCTCCCGGCGCTCATAGGTGGTGAACCGCTCGCCACAGACCTCGCACAGCCTCCGTCGTCGGATCGCTGCATTCCCCTCGGCGGGGCGACTGTCGATGACGCGCGTGTCTTCCGCGCCGCAGTGGGGGCACCGCATGGGAGTTCGACAGTACCCGAGTTCGGCGATCCTCGCGTCGAGGGCTGCCGGTCCGTCATCTTCTCCTGAGGCCGAGACCGCCCGCCCTCCCCGCGCCCTCTTGTGGCATGCTTAGCCCGTGCTGAAGACGGCGTTCACCGATCTCGTCGGCTGCTCGGTCCCCGTGCAGGGGGCGCCGATCACGTTCCGAGCGGAGTTCATGGCTGCGATGGCCTCCGCAGGCGCGTTACCCATGATGGGCACCGGCACCGAGCCTCCCGATGCCGCAACGCTCGTGGAACGGGTCGAAGCCGTCCAGCAACTGACGCCAGAGCCGTTCGGTGTCAACTTCCTCATGCCCTTCCTGGACCGCTCCGCCCTCGCCGCGATCGCTCCCTTGGTGCGGGTCGTGGAGTTCTTCTTCGGCGAACCGGACCCGGCGCTGGTGGAGGTGGGCCACGAAGGAGGGGCGCTGGTCTGCTGGCAAGTCGGGTCCCCGGGCGAGGCGCTGGCGGCGATGGACGCGGGATGCGACTTCATCGTGGTCCAAGGGGACGAGTCCGGAGGTCACGTTCGCGGACGCACGCGCCTCTTGCCCCTGCTCGGCGAGGTGGTACCCCGGATGGAGGTGCCGGTGGTCGCCGCCGGGACGATCGGCACCGGTGCAGACATGGCCGCCGCTCTCACCGCTGGTGCCGATGCGGTGCGGATCGGGACCCGGCTGGTGGCGTCGCACGAGTCGCTTGCCCATCCTCGATACAAGGAGGCCCTAGTGGCGGCGGACGCCGAAGACACCGTGCTCACCGGTGCCTTCGATCGAGAATGGCCCGGAGCGCCCCATCGCGTGCTGCGCACGAGCCTCGAGGCAGCTACCCGATTCGAGGGTGAGGTAGTCGCCGAGATCGTGATCGGTGATCTCCGGACACCGGTGTATCGCTTTTCGACCGCTCCACCCTCCGTCTACGCAGAGGGAGCCGTCGAGGCGATGGCGCTCTATGCCGGGGAGTCGGTGGCCGGAATCCGTGAGATCCAACCCGTGGCTCACATCGTGAGGCAACTGTGTGAGGATGCGGGCAGGCTCCTCGACGCTTCAGACGAGGCCTGACCCGTTACGAGTCTCCGGCCCGCTGTCGGCGGGCCCTGTCAGCCGCCGACCGGGATGAAGAGCACCTGCCCGGGGGCGATCAGGCTGTTGGTCAGGCCGTTGTGCCGTTTGATGTCCTCGACCACGGTGCGGACGTCTTCGCCCGGTGTGGTGACGTCGAGAGCGATCTCCCACAGCGTGTCGCCACCGACGACCAGGTGCGTCGCCGTCCAGTCTGAGGCGTCGACGTCGCCGGGGTCGGCAGCCGAGACCGAGGATACGAACAGGAGGACCAGCGCCAGGGCGACTGAGGTGAGGAGAACCACAACCCGCTGCTGTCGGGTGATGGAAATCGTCATGGCGCTGGTCCTTCCTTGTCCGTATTGCAGGGCCTCCGGGGAGGCCCTCACACGCTCCACACCCTACGAACCGGGTGTGACACGAACGTGTGTTCGCTCTGGGAAGGCAAAGGTATCGAACGCGTGTTCGTTTGTCAAGTCGAACATATGTTTGTATCGCGGACGCGATTCGGGTACCGTCACGGTTCTGAAGGAGGTTTCTCATGAGCCCAACCGACCTGAGCGAGCGCCAACGCCAGATCCTCGACCTGATTGTCGACACCGTGAACCGCAGGGGCTACCCGCCGTCGGTCCGTGAGATCGGCGAAGCGATCGGCCTGAGCTCCCCCTCCACCGTCCACAGCCATCTGTCCTCACTCGTCGAAGGCGGGTATATCCGCCGCGACCCCTCGAAGCCCCGTGCCATCGAAGTGGTCGATTCCGGGGCCACCGGAACCGAACTGCGCAGGGCACCCGTTCGCGACGTCCCCCTGGTAGGTCGAATCGCCGCCGGTTCTCCGATCCTCGCCGAAGAGGACATCGAGGAGATCTTCCCGCTCCCGACCGAACTGGTGGGCAACGACCCGGTATTCATGCTGCGGGTGCGTGGCGACTCGATGATCGGCGCCGGCATCTTCGACGGCGACTTCGTCGTCGTTCGCCGACAGCCCGAGGCTCGCAACGGCGAGATCGTCGCCGCGCTGATCGACGGTGAGGAGGCGACGGTGAAGCGCTTCCGCCGCGAGGCGGACCGCGTGGTGCTCCTTTCGGAGAATCCGGCCTACGAGCCGATCGTGCTCCACGGCGGTGTCGAGATCATCGGCAAGGTCGTCGCCGTCCTGCGGTCCATCTGAGACTCAGGCGGGCAGGGTCCCGCGGAACACCGCCACGGCGGGACCGTCGATCCAGGCGACCCCGTCGATGATTTCCACACCGAGCGTGCCACCGGGTAGGTGGATGAGCACTCGAGACCCCGTCAACCCGAGCGCATGGGCGGCTGCCGTCGCCGCCGCGGCGCCGGTGCCGCAGGCGAGCGTCTCGCCGACACCGCGCTCCCACACCCGCAGGTGGATCTCCTCCGCCGAGGCGATCGTGGCGAACTCGACGTTGGTTCGCTGAGGAAACGCCGGATCCGTTTCCACGAGGGGACCCGAGACCTCGATCGGCACCGAGTAGGTGTCGTCGACGAACGCCACCGCGTGGGGGTTGCCCACGGACACCACCGCAAAGTCGTACCCGGCGATCGTCGGGCCGCCCTCACCAACCAAGGCCGGGCCCAACTCGGCCCGAACCCCTTCCTCTCCGACACTCACCGAACGGGGACCGATCGGCGTGTGCACGGTGAACTCGGACCCATCCACCATCCCCGAATCCACGGCATGTTTCGCCACACAGCGCAGGCCGTTCCCGCACATCTCGGCCGCAGAGCCATCGGCGTTCCAGTAGCCCATCTCCACGGCAGTCCGGTCCATGGGGGTCACCACGAGAACTCCGTCGGCGCCGATCCCGCGGCGCCGATCACACCAGCTGGCCACCTGGTCCGGCGAGGGCGTGAACGGGCCGTCCACCACCACGAAGTCGTTACCGAGGCCCTCCATCTTCACGAATTCCATCCGGCCTCCTCGAGGTGGCGTCCCGCCGCATCGGCCAGAGCGCGTGGATCATCATCCCACTTGGCCCACCAGATCCGAGGGTCGCGACGCAGGAAGGTTCGCTGACGGCGGGCGAGTGAGGTCGTCGCGCCGAGAATCCGCTCCCGAGCGGTGTCCATGGGCCACTCGCCTTCGACCACCCGCAGCAGTTCCCGGTAGCCCACCGCCTGACGGGCCGTCGGACCGATCCGGTCGCTGAGGCCGACCACCTCCTCGAACCAGCCGGCCGTCAACATCCGGCCGAGCCGCCGCTCCACCCTTCCGGGCAGCGCATCTCCCGGATCCACCCCCACGGCGACGAAAGGCACCCTCGGTCGGTACTCGCGCAGCGCGACTGCTTCGGAGCCCGAAGCGCGCTCCGACGGGGTCTCTCCCGTCACCTCGAAGATCTCGACGGCTCTCGCCACGCGGCGGGGGTTGTCCAGGTCGACGACCTCGCCGGCCCTGGGGTCTGCCGCCAGCAGCCGATCCTGTGCCTCCTGAGCCGACAGAGCCTCGACGGCCGCACGAACCGTGTCGTCGTGGCCGGGGAACGTCATCGGGTCGACCAGCGCTCGGAAGTGGAGCCCACTCCCGCCGCAGATGATCGCCGGGCGCCCTCGTGATTCCAGGTCGTCGAGCACGGCGACACCGGCCGTCTGGAACTCGGCGACGGTGAAGCGCTCCTCCGGCTCAACCAGATCGATCAGATGATGCGTGACCCGGCTCTGCTCCGCCACCGATGGCTTGGCGGTACCGATGTCCAGGCCGCGATAGACCTGCATGCTGTCGACCGAGATGATGTCCGCACCGGTCCGCTCGGCAAGGTCGAGGGCGATCTCCGACTTCGCCGATGCAGTCGGGCCGACGATCGCCGCGAGGAGGGTCAGACGGCCAGCCTCCCGACGAGGTGACTGGGGGCAGCCTCGTCGACCGCCACGTCGACGAAAGACCCGGGATCGAAGACACCGGGGGCATGGACCACCTTGTTGGTTCGCGTCCGCGCCGTCACGACTGTCGGGTCCTTGCGCGACGGGCCTTCGACCAGTCCCTCCACCACGGTCCCGACCAGCGTCTCGTTTTTCTCCAGCGATATCCGCTGCTGGAGCGTCGCCAGGCGTGAGAACCGCTCCGACGCCACAGCCGGGTCGACCTGGTCGGGCATCTCCGCCGCCCGGGTTCCCGGCCGCGGCGAGTAGATGAACATGTAGGCGCCGTCGAACCGGGCCGCAGCAACCAGGTCGAGGGTGGCCTGGAAGTCGTCCTCCGTCTCTCCGGGGAACCCCACGATGATGTCGGTGGAGGTTGCCAGCCCGGGGATGATCTCCTCCGCCATGCGAAGCTTGGCCAGGAACCGCTCGGGGGTGTATCCCCGCTGCATCGCTCGCAGGATCGAGGTGCTTCCGCTCTGCAGCGGCAGGTGGAGCTGTTCGCACACAGCGGGCGTGTCGGCGATCGCCTCGACGACGTCGGCTTTGATGTCCTTGGGATGCGGGCTGGTGAACCGGACCCGGCGGATGCCGTCCACGGCGCCGACCCGACGCAACAGGTCGGCGAAGATGGGCCGGCGCTTACCGTCGACCAGCAGGCTGCGCCCGTATGAGTTGACGTTCTGGCCGAGCAGGGTGACCTCCACCACCCCGGACCGAGCGAGGTCAGTGACCTCGCGCACGATGTCAGCGGGACGACGTGAGATCTCCCGACCCCGGACCGACGGGACGATGCAGAAGGTACAGGCGTTGTCGCAGCCGATCGTGATCGTGACCCATGCCGAGTGGGTGGTCTCGCGCCGCGTCGGCAGCGTGGAGGGCACATCGTCGATGGACGCGGTCTCGTCCCAGATCTCGGTGACCGGCCCCCACTCCTCGGCGCGGTCCAGGAGGTCGACCACCCGATGGAGGTTGTGGGTACCGAACACGACGTCGACCCACGGCGCCTTCGTCTGGACGATGTCTCGGTCCTTCTGGGCAAGGCATCCGCCCACCAGGATCCGCATGTCGGGCCGCTCGTCCTTGATCGCCTTCAGTTGTCCCAGGTTCCCGTAGAGACGGTTGTCGGCGTTCTCACGGATGCAGCAGGTGTTGATCATCACCACATCGGCATCACCGACGTCGTCCGCCCGAACCATGCCGTCGGCCTCGAACAGACCCGAGATCCGTTCCGAGTCGTGCTCATTCATCTGGCAGCCGAAGGTCCGAACCAGATACCGTCGCCCCGATCTCGTGGGCACCCGACGCTCTCTCACCGTCGGCGTGCCCAGCTCGACGAGGGTCATCGAGCCACGTCGGTCGCCCGCAGCTCCCGGATCACCGTCACCTGGATCTGACCGGGATAGTTGAGATCCTCCTGGACCCGACGCGAGATGCGGCGGGCGAGATCGTGGGCACCGAGGTCGTCGACCACGCCAGGATCGACCACCACCCGCACCTCGCGGCCCGCCTGCATGGCGAATGCCTTCTCCACGCCCGCAAAGCTGGTTGCTATCGCCTCCAGCTTTTCCAGGCGGCGAACGTACGACTCGACGGCCTCGCGCCGTGCCCCGGGACGCGCTGCCGATACCGCGTCGGCGGCCTGAACGATGATGGCGGTGAGGGTGCGCGGCTCCACCTCGTTGTGATGGGCTTCGATGCCGTGGACCACCCCGGCCTCCTCACCGAAGCGTCGGGCGATCTCGGCGCCGACCATGGCGTGGGATCCGCTTAGCTCGTGGCTCACCGCCTTGCCGATGTCGTGCAGGAAGGCGGCTCGGCGGGCCTCCTCCGGGTCGACGCCGAGCTCCGAGGCCAGCATGTGCGCCACCTTGGCGCTCTCGACGAGGTGATGCAGGACCGGCTGCCCGTAGGAGAGGCGGTACTTCAGCCGACCCAGCAGGGTCACCAGTTCTGGGTGGACCCGTGACACGCCCACCTCGAGCGTCGCCCACTCACCGGCGTCCTTGACGCTCTGCTCCACTTCGGAGGCGGCCTTCTCATACGCGTCCTCGATGGAGGCGGGGTGAATTCGACCGTCGGCGATCAGCCGTTCCAGTGCGATACGGGCGATCTCGCGACGCACCGGGTCGAACGCCGACAGGGAAACCGCCTCGGGGGTGTCATCGACGATGATGTTGACCCCGGTAACCGCCTCGAAGGCGCGGATGTTACGGCCGTCGCGCCCGATGATGCGACCCTTCATGTCGTCACTCGGGAGCGCAACAGTGGCCACGGTCGCCTCGACCACTACTTCGGAGGCAAGGCGCTGGATGGTGGTGGTGAGGATGCGGCGGGCCCGCCGCTCGGCCTCCTCCCGGGCCTTGATCTCCAAGTCGCGAACCAGGACCATCGCCTCGCGATTGGCCTCGTCCTCCACCCGGCGCAGCAGCTCCTCCTTGGCGGTGCGGGCGTCGAAGCCGGCCACCGCCTCGAGCGCCTCGCGGGCCTGGTCGCGCATCGCATCCACGGCCTCTTCGGAGCCCAGGAGCGTGCGCTCCCGGTCGACCAGCGAGCCCTCGCGCTGGGCGAGGTTCGAGGCTCGCTGCTCCAGCGTCGCCTCCCGCTGCATCATCCGCGCCTCTTGCGACTCGACCTCCAGGCGCCGATTGGCGAGACCCGCCTCCTCGTGCTCCCGGTAGGCCTCAGCCCGGGCACGCGCCTCACCCTCCGACCGGTCGAGCACTCGCTGCGCTTCGACGCGTGCCTCGGCCACGAGCACTTCGGCGTGCCGGCCCGCCTTGGCGATGCCCCGACGCAGGATCCGTCTGCCCAGGACGAAGCCGACCGCGATGGCTGGCAGCGCAGTGAGCGCAACCACCAGAGCCGTCTTCATGATCTGGCTCCTTCCCGGGGGCAGGTGTTGGGGAGTGTGATGAGGTCCGATCGGAACACCGACCGGACCTCATCGTACCGCTAGAGCCTGGATGTGAGTGTCAGTCCTCGTCGGTGGTCCCGTCGACCCGCTCGATCGACCCGGCCATCTCGGCCTCCGGCTCCTCGTCGTCTGCTGACTCTTCCACTGCTTTGGGCCGATCTCCGTTGAGGCCAACGGCAGCGAGTACCCGCGCCTGCAGCTGCATGGCGACCTCCGGATTCTCCCGCAGGAATCGCTTGGCGTTCTCCCGACCCTGGCCGAGCTGGTCGTCGTCGTAGGTGTACCAGGCGCCGCTCTTGCGCACCACGTCCTGCTCGACCGCCACGTCGAGGAGGCTGCCCTCCCGGGAGATCCCTTCCCCGAACATGATGTCGAACTCGGCGTTGCGGAAGGGCGCCGCCACCTTGTTCTTGACCACCTTGGCCACGACCCGGGTCCCGATCGACTCCTGACCCTCCTTGATGGTCTGGATGCGCCGAACCTCGATCCGCACCGACGAGTAGAACTTGAGGGCGCGACCACCCGGGGTCGTCTCGGGCGAGCCGAATATGACACCGATCTTCTCCCGGATCTGATTGATGAAGATCGCCGTCGTGTGGGAGCGATTGATGGCCCCGGCGAGCTTGCGGAGCGCCTGGGACATCAGGCGTGCCTGCAGACCCATGTGGCTGTCTCCCATCTCGCCCTCGATCTCCGCGCGAGGCACCAGGGCGGCGACCGAGTCGATGACGACCACATCGAGCGCTCCGGAGCGGATCAGCATCTCGGTGATCTCGAGAGCCTGTTCGCCGGTATCCGGCTGCGAGATGAGGAGCTCGTCCACGTCGACACCGAGCGCCTGGGCGTATGCCGGGTCGAGGGCGTGCTCGGCGTCGATGAAGGCGGCGATCCCGCCATTGCGCTGCGCCTCGGCGATGATGTGCAGGGCGAGGGTCGTCTTGCCGCCGCTCTCCACGCCGTAGATCTCCACGATGCGCCCGCGCGGGACACCGCCGATGCCGAGCGCCAGGTCGAGGGCCAGGGCACCCGTCGGGATCGCCTCGATGTGCTGGGCGTGATCCGAGCCGAGCTTCATGATGGCGCCCTTGCCGAACTGCTTCTCGATCTGCGACATCGCCATGTCGAGCGACTTGTCCCGTTCCACTGTGGGCTCCTTTGCCGGGTTTGGTGTCTGTGCGGAGAACCTACGACCCGGGTACGACAGGATTCCGGAGAATTACATGCATGATATCTGGGTCGAAGACCACATGCTAGGCGAACAGGTGTTCGATACGCAAGAACCAACGCTCAACGCTCAACGCCCAACGCCAGACCGATCCGGTATTGCGTGTTGGGCATCATCCCAGCGGGAACTCCTCCACCTCGCGGTACCTGGCCCCGCCCCGTCGCAGCCGGGTCTCGTACAGCACCACCCGGTCGACCTCCCATCGGACGTCGATCGCCGCGGCACCACCGATGACCCAACTCACCGACTCGCTGGGACGAAGCCGGGCCACGGTCAGATGCGGTCGATACGGGCGGTCCTGCGGTTCGAGCCCCGCAGCGACGAGCGCCTCGTCGGCCCTCTCCGCCAGGAGGGTGGCCCGTTCCGCGCCCTCCAGCATGCCCACCCAGAGCACCTGGGCGGCGCTCGCCTTCGGGAAGGCGCCGAGACCGCCCAACCTGATCGTGAACCGCGGCCCCAGGTCGGTGCCGTCCATCGCGGCCATGACCCTGTCGACCGTCGGATCATCGACCTCGCCGAGGAACCGCAACGTGAGGTGCCACTCCTGCGGCCGCACGGGCCGCCCCGGGATGCCGTCGGGGAGGGCCCGGCGGATCGCCGACGCCAGCGCGTGGCGCGCCTCATCGGCCAGAGGGACCCCCAGGAACACCCGCCTCACGCATCCCCCTGCGTCAGGGCGAGCCGCACCTGATGCAGGGCGGCGGTGGTGGCATAAGTCCGGACCCGCTCGCGGTCGCCGGGGAGCACCAGCTCGCGGGTTCGCGATGCCTCCGGGGTGCGCACCGCGATGACCACTGAGCCCGGTTCGCGGCCGAGCGGGTCCGGACCGGCGACGCCGGTCACCGCCACCGCCACCTCGACACCGAGCCTTTCCACGGCTCCGTCGGCCATCGCCAGGGCCACTTCGGCACTCACCTGACCGTGCTCGGTAATCAGGCGAGCCGGCACTCCCAGAGCCGACTCCTTGACCGATGGGGTGTAGGCGACGATCGCCCCGGCGAACACCTCGGACGACCCCGGCACCGCCGTCAGGGCGGCGGCGATCAGCCCCCCGGTCATGGATTCGGCGCTGGCCATGAGCCACCCGCGACGGCGACACTCATCGAGCACGATTCTCTCGATGGTCTCCTCGTCCGCGCCGAAGACGAGAGCGCCGAGCCGACCTCTGACCTCCGCCTCCATCGGTTCGATTGCGGCGCAGGCGGCCGCGGCGTCGGCGGCGCGCGCCGTGAGGCGGAGCTTGATCTCACCGCCACTCGCCAGGAAGGCCAGGGTCGGGTTGGTCGAGCCCGAGTAGATGTCGGCGAGCAGCTCGGCGACCCGGGACTCGGACTCACCCCAGGTGCGCAGGAGTCGGCTGACGATCACCCCCCGCTCGCCCGGGTCCTCGTCGACCAGGGTCGGGAGCACGAACTCGTCGAGCATGGGCTCCATCTCCTGCGGAACCCCCGGCAATGCGAAGACCAGGCACGAGCCGATCCGCATCCGCAGCCCCGGTGCGGTGCCCTTCCGGTTCGGCAGCATCTCGGCGCCGTCGGGGTACTGAGCTTGGCGCAGGTTGCTCGCCGGCATCTGTCTCCCCCGCCGCGCCCACAGGTCACGTAGCGCGTCCTCCTGCTCCTCCGAGCGACGCATCTCGACCCCGGCGGCGGCACAAAGCGCCTCCCGGGTGAGGTCGTCCTGAGTGGGACCGAGGCCGCCGGTGACGATGAGGGCGTCGGCTCGTGCGGCCGCCTCGCCGATCGCCTCGATGAGCCGTTCCAGATTGTCGCCGACCACGGCCTGGCGGTAGTGGTCCAAGCCGAAATCGGCGAGCCGTGCCCCGATGTGGGCACCGTTGGAGTTGATGATCTGCCCGAGGAGCAACTCGGTCCCGACGGCGAGGACTTCGACGTTCACCCGCGGTCTCCGCCGATATAGCGCCCCCGGAAGTACTGGAGCGGATCGGTCAGATCGTGGATCGTGACCTCGTCGATGGCGCCTTCCACCAGGACGAGGGGCGGGGCGGTTCGGCTGCCGACGAAGCGACACGCCGCACGGGTCGCGATGCCCTCGATCACCGGGCCGTGGTCACCGTCGACCACGGGGACTCCCTTGAACAGGCCGCCAGGACTGGGGCGATATCCGGTGAACCGGTCGGACAACTCGCGGTGGCTTTGCTCGAGCACGTGCACCACGAAGGTCCCAGTGTCGACCATGCGATCCCACAGGTCGGTCAGCTCGCCGAGCAGGAAGAACAGGAGCGGTTCGTCGCCTTCGACGACGACGAGCGACGAGATGGTCAGCCCGGTCCTGGCCTCGGCGGGCCCCGAGGTGACGATGGTCACCGGCGCGGCGAGCCTCCCGCGGAAACGCCGGATCGGATCGCGCTCCTCCTCGGCGTCGACGAACGGGTTGTCGTCGTGAATCACGGCGGTGAAGGTACACCACCCGGGAGGACGGCTCACAGCTCACAGCTCACAGCCAGAACGTCTTGAGCCTGTGGTCAGGGGTTTCCCATCGCCAAGCAACCGACGGCCGATGCTCATGCTGGAGACCGGCAGCCGGAAGCGGGAAGCTCACGTAACAGCTCATAACATGGCTCATCATGGCCACGAGCCCCGATCTGACCACTGCGCTGCGCGCCGCCGATGCCGCCGATGCCGTCACCCTCCCCCGGTTCCGCACCCCCAACCTCGCCGTCGGCACCAAGGCCGACGCGACCGTGGTCACCGAGGCCGACCGTCGCGCCGAACAGGTCATCCGTGAGGTGATCAGTCGTGAGGCCCCTAACGACGCCATCCTGGGCGAGGAGTACGGCTCGGCCGGTGGAGGTTGGCGGCGCTGGATCGTCGATCCGATCGACGCCACCGTCAACTTCGTGCGCGGGGTGCCCGTGTGGGGCTCGCTGATCGCCCTCGAGGTCGACGGGGTGGTGACCTGTGGGGTGGTGTCGGCGCCGGCACTGGGCATGCGGTGGTGGGCGCACCGCGGCGACGGCGCCTGGTGCAACGGCCGGCGGATCTCGGTGTCGGAGGTCACCGACCTCGGCGAAGCACAGCTGTCGCTGAACTCCCTGGACGGACTCCCTCCCGCTCGCCTCGACGCGGCCCTGGCGCTGTCGAGACAGTGCTCCCGCACCCGAGGGTTCGGCGACTTCTGGGCGTTCATGCTGCTCGCCGAGGGCGGAGTGGACATCGTCGTCGAACCGGTCGCCGCGGTATGGGACCTGGCGCCGCTGACGGTGATAGTCGAAGAGGCAGGGGGCCGGTTCACCAGCCTCGACGGCAGACCCGGGATCGACCACGGCCATGCCCTGGCGACCAACGGGCACCTGCATCCCGCCGCACTGGCAGCCCTCGCATCCTCCTAGCCGCGGGACTCGATCGCCTCGACGATGGACCCGAGGAACCGACGGCCCAGCGCCCCGTCGATGAGCCGGTGATCGTATGACAGCGACAGCGGCAGCTGCCGGCGCAGGGTGATCGCCCCGTCGCTCTCCACCGGGACGGGTTCGGCGCGCCCCACCGACAGGATGGCCGTGGTCCCATACGGAATGATCGGCGTGCCATAACCGCCGCCGACGGCCCCGATGTTCGAAACGGTGAACGTGGCGCCGCGGAGTTCGGCGGGAGTGGCCCGGCGCTGGCGTGCCGCCTCGGCGAGACGCAGTACCTCGTCGGCGATCTCGCCGACCGTTCGGTCATCGGCCTCACGGACCACGGCCACCATCAGCCCATCCGGGGTGTCCACGGCAAAGCCGATGTCGTAGTGGCGCCGGTACAGCACGTACTCGCCGTCGAGTGAGGCGTTGAACTCCGGAAACTCGCGCAACAGCGGCACCAGCGAGGAAATCAAGAGGGCCTCGAGGGGCAACACCCGACCAGCGGCGAGTCGTGAGCGTTCGGCGAGCAATCCGGTGGCGTTCGCCGCCGCATAGGTGGTGACGTGCGGGATCTCCTGCCACGACCGGGTCAGGTTGCGGGCGATCGCCAGCCGGGTCGCCGACAGGCGCACCCGATCGACGAGACCTCCTCCGGCCATCGCCTGCTCGACGTCTTCGCGGGTGATACGGCCGCCCGGTCCGGTCCCCTCCACGGTGTCGAGGTCGACGCCCAACTCGAAGGCCAGGCGGCGCACCAGCGGCAGGGCGAGGATGCCCTCGGTCCTAGCCTCCCCCACCGTCTCCGACGCCTCCTCGAGCGTCCCGACGATCGGCGCTGCGGGACGGGGGGTCGCCGATGCTGGCTCGGGTTGGGCCGGAGATGCCTCCTCCGCAGGCGACCACGACTCACCCGGCTCGCCGATGACCACCAGCAGCGCCTCGACGGCGAGGGTGACCCCCTCGGGTGCCCCGTGGTGGAGGACGACGCCGGCGCGCGGGGATGGGATCTCCACCACCGCCTTGTCGGTCTCCACCTCGACGAGTGGCTCGTCGAGGCCGACGGTGCCCCCCACCGGGACCCGCCACGACACGATGGTCGCCTCGGCCAGACCTTCGCCGATGTCGGGGAGGTGAAACTCGAACGCCATCAGGCCTCCAGGGTCTGTCGAGCGGCGGCGGCAATCCGATCCGGGCTCGGGATGTAGTGATGTTCGGTGCGCTTGAGCGGCACCACGGTATCGAAGCCGGTGACACGCTCCACCGGCGCCAGCAACGAGTACAGGGCCCGTTCCTGCACCAGGGCGGCCACCTCGGAGGCCACCGACAGCGTGCGGTGTCCCTCGACGGCGACCACGACCCGGCCGGTCTTGCGGGCGGAGTCGAGCACGGTGTCGGCGTCCAGGGGCGACAGCGTGCGCAGGTCGATCACCTCGGCAGACACCCCCTCGGCCCCAAGCAACTCAGCGGCGCGTCGGGCGTCGCGCAGCACCGCACCGTACGACACGATGGTCACGTCAGTACCCTCCCGGACGACGGCGGCAACCCCGATCGGCACCGTGTAGCGACCCTCGGGAACGTCCTGCTTCAGCGCCCGGTACACCCGGATCGGTTCGAGGAACACCACCGGGTCTGGATCATCGATCGCGGCCAGGAGCAGACCCTTGGCATCCCGCGGCGTCGCCGGCACCACCACCTTGACCCCCGGGGTGTGCACGAAGATCGCCTCGTTCGACTCGCTGTGGTGCTCGGCGGCCCCGATACCGCCGCCGTAGGGGATGCGAATCACCATCGGGGCGCTGAACCGGTGGTTCGACCGGTTGCGGATCCTCCCGACGTGGCTGACGATCTGGTCGAAGGCGGGATAGGCAAAGCCGAGGAACTGAATCTCGGCGACCGGCCTGAGCCCGGCTACCGCCATCCCGAAGGCGGCACCGACGATTCCCGACTCGGCCACCGGTGTGTCGATCACCCGATCGGATCCGTGCCTGGCGGCGAGTCCGTCGGTGACCCGAAAGACACCGCCGGTGGTCCCGACGTCCTCGCCGATCACCACCACCCGTTCATCGGCGAGGGCGAGGTCGAGGGCGTCGTTGAGCGCCTGGGCCATGGTCATCTCAGGCATGGTCGTCCCCGGGGACGAAGCGCCGCTGATCGGCGAGGGGCCGGGTCGGTTCGGCGAAGGCCCGGCCGAGATGGCCATCGGGCTCGAAGGCGGCGAGATCCTCGGCAGCGGCCACGGCGGCTTCGATCTCGGCGGAGGCGTCGACCTCGAGATCGCTCTCCCAGGCCTCCGACCACTCGCCGGTCTGCTGGAGGTAGGCCCGCAAGCGGTCGATCGGATCGCGGGTTCGCCATGCGTCCACCTCGTCATCGGCGCGATACCGGCCGGCATCGTCGGCGGTGGTGTGGGGACCGACTCGGTAGGTCAGTGCCTCGATGAGGGTCGGGCCGCCACCTGATCGCGCCCGCTCCACCGCCTCGGTGGTGACCGCAAGCATGGCCAGGGCGTCGTTGCCGTCCACCAGCACGCCAGGCATCCCGTAGGCGACCGCCTTGACCGCGATCGTCTCCGACCGAGTCTGGTCGGCTCGGCTCATCGAGATCGCCCACCCGTTGTTCTGACACAGGAACACCGTCGGTGTGGAGAACACGGCGGCGAAGTTCATCGCCTCGTGGAAGTCACCTTCGGAGGTGGCACCATCTCCGAAGTAGGTGAGGGCGATGCGGTCGCTCCCCATCAGGCGCTCCGCCCACGACAGGCCGACGGCGTGGATCATGTGGGCGCCGACGGTGATCGACGGCGGCAGCACGTTCACCCCCTCGGGCGGCGATCCACCGCGCTCGTCGCCCATGCGGCCGAGGAACAGCTGCTCCCACCCGTAGCCCTGATGCCACATGGCGGCGGCGTCGCGGTAGGTGCCCACCATCCAGTCGTCGGCCCGCAAAGCCGCCGCACTACCGATCTGGGCGGCCTCCTGGCCCTCGAATTGGGCGTAGGTGGCGAGCCGACCCTGACGCTGCAGCGCCGATGCCTTCCGGTCGTAGGTGCGAGCCACGATCATGGCAGCGAACAAGTCGCGAGCCCGGTCGGTTCCGACAGGAGGGTCGGCGAGCAGCGACCCGTCCTCGGCGAGATATCGGATGACATCCATGAGCGCCCGGAAGCGTACCGGGAAGGTTGCCCGTTACCTGTTACCCGTTACCCCGCGCGTGACCGAAGCCCTGATCCGGTAACGGGAAACCGGCAACCCGCTTACGCGCCGACCCAGTTGCCGGCGAGGATCTCGTCGAGCTCCTCCGGTGTCACCAGCACGACGCGGGCCTTGGAGCCCTCGCTCGGGCCGACGACGCCCATCCGTTCCAGGGTGTCCATGACGCGCCCGGCGCGGGCAAACCCGATCCGCAGCTTGCGCTGCAGCATCGACGTCGACCCCAGCTGGGAGAGCACGACCAGCTCGATCGCCTGGCGCATCAGGTCGCCGTCCTCGCCCTCGAAGTCACCGCGATCCCCCTGGACACCGCCGGCGGGCGACTCGAACACCTCGGACTCGTATTCCGCCTCACGCTGACTTCGCACCCACTCGACGATGGCGTGCACCTCTTCCTCCGACACCCAGGCTCCCTGGATACGCCGAGGATGCGGGTCGCGTGAGGTGACCACGATCATGTCGCCGAGGCCGATGAGCTTCTCGGCGCCGGAGTGGTCGAGGATCACCCGGCTGTCGGCCTGCGACGCCACCGAGAAGGCAAACCGCGACGGCACATTGGCCTTGATGACTCCGGTGATCACGTCCACCGACGGCCGCTGGGTGGCAATGACCAGGTGGATGCCGACGGCGCGGGCCATCTGGGCGATGCGGACCACCGCGTCCTCCACGGCGTGGCCCGCCACCATCATGAGATCGTTGAGCTCGTCGACCACGACCACGATGTACGGGAAGCGGTCGAAGTCCTCCGGATCGAGGCCGTCGGCGTCCCAGCGATCGTGGTAGCCGAGGATGTCACGCACGCCGGCTGCGGCTAGGAGGTCATAGCGCCGGTCCATCTCGCGCACCGCCCATTGCAGGGCGTCGACGGCCTTCTTGGGGTTGGTGATCACCTGGGTCATCAGGTGCGGCACCTCGTTGTACTGGCCGAGCTCGACCCGCTTCGGGTCCACCAGGATCAGCCGCACCTCTTCGGGGGTGGTCCTCGCCAGGATCGAGGTGACGATGGCGTTGATGCACGAGGACTTTCCGGCACCGGTGGACCCGGCGATGAGCACATGGGGCAGCTCCGACAGGTTGATCAGCTGGGGAGCGCCGGAGATGTCCATGCCGAGGGCGACTTCGAGCGGGTGCGACGCCACCGCCGCCTCTGGGCTCCGCAAGATGTCGCCGAGAGTCACCAGCTGGCGGCGCACGTTCGGGACCTCGACGCCGATGGCGCTCCTGCCGGGAATCGGAGCGATGATGCGAACGTCCGGGGTGGCGAGGGCGTAGGCGATGTCGTGGGACAGGCTGGTGACCCGCGACACCTTCACGCCGGGGGAGAGTTCGATCTCGTAGCGGGTGACGGTGGGGCCGGGCACGATCCGGGTGAGCTGGGCGTCGACGCCGTGCTGGATGAGCGTCTCCTCGAGTTCGGCGGCGGTCTCGTCGAGGGCCCTCTTGCTCTGGCCGGCACCACCCCCGAGGGACAGCAGATCGAGCGGCGGGAGCTGATAGGCGCCGCCCGATGCCCGACGCGGCGCCGGTGCCGGCCGCTGCTGGGGACCGGGGCGGCTGGGCTCGGGTCGGGCCGCCGAGGCCGGCGCGTCGGCCGCCGGTGCCGCCGGAGCACCGCGGGGCCGGGGCGGGGCAGTGTGCCGCACCTGGACCACGGGCGCCGGGCGACGACGACGGACCCGCCGCCACAGGACCCTGACCCGTACGGCGGCCTCGCGAGCGGCGTCGCGCATGGTCGCCCCGACGACCAGGGTGACCCCAAAAGCGAGGAACGACAACAGCACCACGAGCGCCCCCCAGAATCCGATGAAGCGCCACAGGGGGAAGGCGATTAGTGAACCGACCGCCCCGCCGCGGGCGACCACTGCGTCGATCGGCCCGGACAGGGGCAGAGCGCCGGTCATCAGATGGAACATCCCGAGGGTGGTGACGAAGGCGACGATGAGGCCAGTGGCCTGGCGCTTGAAACGAGGACGCTCGGCCACCATGACGAGCATGCCGCCGAGGGTGATCAGCGACGGGCCGACGGCATGGGTCCATTGGCCGAACAGGAACCGGGTTCCCGATGCCGCGCTGGAGCCGAACGGCCCGGCGAGCCCGATGTGGGCGAGGATGAGCAGAAGCCCACTGATCCCGAGGATGATGCCCCAGAGATCGTCGGTGAGCCGACTGAACAGGGTGCGGACCCACCTCCACGTGGCCGCCAGGCGCGAGGGCCGTCGTGGGGTGCGTGCCGCAGTTTTCTTGTTGGTGGTCTGCCCGGTTGCCCGATTCCGCCCGGTGCCCCGGCGGGCAGGCTTCCGATTGGCCATGTCCTATCGAGCATAGAAGCTACACGCGTGTAGGTAAACGACCCTTCGGGCCTCCGGCTCGAAGAGCTACCCGCTACCAGCTACCAGCTACCGGCTGCCAACCAGAACCGTCTGGCTGTGAGCTGTTGGCTGTCAGCTGGTCGCCGGTAGCCGGTAGCCGGTAGCCGGATCTGACCGAAGGTCAGATCCCCAGCACCACCGGGATCACCACGGCGCGTCCCCCTGACTCCGCCTTGGTGATCCGATTGACGGTCGAAATCACCTTGCGTTGCACCTGCTCGAGGTCGACGGGATGCTCGATCGAAGCGACGCTGTCGCGAATGGATCGAGCGCAGCGTTCGAACACCTCGGTCGGATCGTCCATGAAGCCGTGGCTCTCCAGGTCGGGGCCGCGGACGATCTCACCGGAGCGAGGATCGACGATGAGGGTGACCACGATCACCCCGTCCTCCGAGAGGTGACGCCGGTCCCGGATGATGCCCTGGGACCCCGCCACTTCGAGGCCGTCCACATAGACGTAGCCGCTGGGGAATGCCCCGCGGTCCACGCGGGTACGGTCGCCGTCGAGCACGACCACGTCGCCGTCCTCGCACAGGGTGACGGTCGGGACACCCATGTCCTCGGCGAGGCTGGCATGCGCCCGAAGGTGGCGGTACTCACCATGCACCGGGACCAGCGCCTGCGGGCGGACCACGTTGATGAAGGTCTTCAACTCGTCGGCAGCGGCGTGTCCGGAGACATGGACCCGGGCGTTGTTGCCGTGGTAAACCCGGGCGCCCCGCTTGAGTAGCCCGTTGATCACCCGGGACACCTTGGTCTCGTTGCCCGGGATCGGCTTGGCCGAGATCAGGACGGTGTCGCCCTCCCCGATCGTCACCGAACGGTGCTCCCCGACCGCCATGAGCGACAGGGCAGCGAACGGCTCGCCCTGGCTGCCGGTGCAGATGATCGCCGTCTGCTCGGCGGGCTTGTTGAACAGCTCGTCGAGAGGCAGCACCGCACCCTTCGGGAGTCGGATGAGTCCCAGTTCCTCGGCCGTGGGAACGTTGCGCAGCATGGACCGACCCATGAACCCGACGAACCGTCCGGCATCGACGGCGGCGTCGACGATCTGCTGAACCCGGTGGATGTGCGAGGCGAAGCACGCCGCCACCAGCCGGCCCTTAGTCTCGATGACGATCTCGTACAACGGCTGGGCGAGCGTCGACTCCGACGGGACGAATCCGGGGACCTCGGCGTTGGTGCTGTCGGAGAGGAGCAGGCGCACCCCGCGGCGGCCCAACGCGGCGAACTCCGGCAGATCCGTGGGGATACCGTCGATCGGCGACGGGTCGAGTTTGAAGTCGCCGCTGTGGACGACGATGCCCTCGGGGGTGTCGAAGGCGATCCCCGCCCCTTGCGGGATCGAGTGCGACACCGCCACCAGCTCGAACTTGAACGGGCCATGCTCCACCCACTCCCCCGTCGGAACGGGCCGTAGGTCCGCTTCGATGCCGGCCTCCTCGATACGGGACCGGGCGAAGGCGATGGCGAGCGGCGTCCCGTAGACGGGGACGTTGACCTGCGGGAGCAGGTAGGACAGAGCCCCGACGTGGTCCTCATGCCCGTGGGTCAATATCACGCACTGGAGGTCGTCGGCCCGGGCGACCACCGACGAGAAGTCAGGGAGGACCAGGTCGACCCCCAGCATGTGCTCCTCCGGGAACATGAGGCCACAGTCGATGAGCGCCAGCTTGCCGTCGATCTCGATCGAGGCGCAGTTGCGCCCCACGTCTCCGAGGCCGCCCAGGAATCCGACCTTGACGGTCATCGAGTTGCTTCGGCGGCGGCGGCGAGCGCCTGCTCGACCGCCTTCACGGTCTCGGCGGCCGCCGGAACCAGCGGCAGGCGCGGCATGCCGACGGGCCGCCAGACGACATCGAGCGCACCCTTCACCGGCTGCGGGTTCGGCTCGAGGAAGATCGCCTCGAACAGCGGCGCCAGCGCGGCGTGCAGCCTACGAGCGTGTTCCCAATCCCCATCCACGGCGGCGCCCACCATGGCGGCGATCTGGGGACCCGCCAGGTGCGATGCCACCGAGACGACACCGACGGCACCGACCGCCATCATCGGCAGGGTCAGAATGTCGTCACCCGAGTAGACGGCGAATCCGGCCGGGCAGGCGCCGATGGTCTTCGTGGTGAAGGCGAGGTCGCCGACGGCGTCCTTGACCGCCGGGATGTTCCCGTGGGCTGCCAGGCGGACCAGGGTCGCCACCTCGATGAGGCGACCGGTGCGGGACGGGATGTTGTACAGCAGCACGGGCACGGTCGACGCATCGGCGATGGCGCTGAAGTGCGCCACCAGACCCTCCTGGGAGGGCCGCGAGTAGTACGGGGTCACCGCCATCACCGCAGCGGCACCGGCGTCGATGGCCCGCCCGGTGAGGTGGACCGACTCGGCGGTGTCGTAGGTCCCGGTGCCGGCCACCACCACCGCCTTGCCGCCGACGGCCTCGACCACCGTTCGGACCAGAGCGATCTTTTCGTCAGAGGTGAGCGTCGGGGACTCCCCGGTGGTGCCGGCGACGACGACCCCGTCGGAACCGTTGGCGACCAGGAACTCGGCCAGGTCCCACGACGTCGAGTGGTCGACCGACCCGTCGCTGCCGAACGGCGTGACCATGGCCGTGAGGATCCGACCGAGAGGGGGCTGCATCCCGTCAGGTTACCGCTAACAGCCAACCGTCAACCGTCAACCGTCAACCGTCAACAGCTAACAGACAGCCAACAGCCAGACCGTTCTGGCTGTGAGCTGTCAGCTGTTAGCTCCTCTGGCCATGAGCCATGAGCCATGAGCCACTGGGAAGGGAATGTCGACCGCTGCTGGCTCGTTACCCTGAGTACCGTGAGCAATGTCAAGGACATCGATCAAACCCAGTTCGGCCAGGCCGTGCTGCAGCGCAGTCATGAGGTCGCGGTGGTCGTGGACTTCTGGGCCGAGTGGTGCCAGCCGTGCAAGGCACTCGGACCGATTCTCGAGCGCGTCGCCGCCGATCACGCCGACCGCGTCGACCTGGTCAAGGTTGACATCGATGCCAACCCGGAGCTCGCCTCCCAGTTTGGGGTCCAGTCGATCCCGTTCGTTCTCGCTTTCAAGGACGGCCAGCCGGTGGCGAACTTCACCGGTGCCCTCCCGGAGTCGTCGGTCCGTTCCTGGGTCGATCAGCTACTCCCGACCGAGATGGACCTGCTCGCCGATCAGGCTCGCGACCTCGCATTCGACGGCGACGGGCCCGCTGCCGAGGCCCTGTACCGCGAGGTGCTGGATCAGGTGCCGGACCATCAGGAGGCGGCGACGTCGCTGGCTTCGATCCTCATCGCCCGCGGCGAGACCGACGAGGCACTGATCGTGCTGGGTCGGCTCCCCCGCACCGCCGAAGTGGAACGGCTCGAGGCGGCCGCCCGCGTCACCGCAGCCCAGGGGACCGACGTCGGTGACCTCGAGCGACGCCTCGCCGCCACGCCGGACGATCACGCGCTCCGCATCGAACTCGGCCAGGCACTCGCGGCGCGGGGCGAGTACGAACCCGCCCTCGACCACCTCCTCGCCGTCGTTCGCGACGCCCCCGATCACCGCGACGAGGCCCGACAGGGAATGATCGACGTGTTCGGCCTCCTCGGCCCCGAGCACCCGCTCACCAGCACCTATCGCCGGGCTCTGGCGAACGCGCTCTACTGAGGCGCGGTTCGCAATTCGCAATTCGCAATTCTTCTGGCGAATTGCGAATTGCGAACCGCGAATAGCGCTTAAAGCACTGCCTCCAGGCCCACGGTGACCGGCTCGGGCAGTCCGGCGACGCGGCGTACCGCAAGCAGCACGCCGGGCATGAACGACCGCCTGTCCGTGGTCTCGTGGCTGATGGTGAGGGTCTCGCCCACCCCACCGAAGATCACGTCCTGGCGGGCCACGATGCCCGGTAGCCGCACCGAGTGGATCTCGGGTGGATCGGCCCCCGCCGACCGCCCCATCCGCCCGGCGGTGGCGATCGCCGTCCCCGAGGGGGCATCCACCTTGTCCTGGTGATGCATCTCGACGATCTCGGCGTCGGGAAGATGGGCCGACGCTTCCTCGGCGAACCGCATCATCAGCACCGCCCCGATGGAGAAGTTGGGGACCACGAGGCAGTTCGGCGGCCCGCTCCCCCACCGGCCGCCCAGTTCGGTGAGTCGCGCCTCGTCGAATCCGGAGGTACCCACGACGGCGTGAACGCCGAGAACCCGCCACCGGGCGAGATTGTCCAGCACGATCGTCGGGACGGTGAATTCGACGACCACATCGGCCTCGCCCACCGCGTCGGTGTCGTCGGTGACCGTGATCCCGGCGATGGTCTCGTCGGCGTGCGACGGGTCGAAGGCGACGACCAGGTCGAGGTCGTCCGCTTCGGCGACCGCCTGGCAAACGAGCACACCCATGCGCCCTGCGGCTCCGGAGACGGCGACGCGGATCATGCCACGAAGCGTTCCAGGTCGGTGGCGTCGAACGGTCCGACGCCACCGAGGACGAACGGGCCGGAAAAGACGTCCTTGGCGACGGCATGCACCTCGTCGAGGCTCACCGCCTCGATCCTGGCCACCGCCTCGTCGAGCGACAGATGGTCGACGCCGGTGAGTTCGTGCCGGCCGAGGCGCACCATCCGGCTGTTGGTGTCTTCCATCGAGAGCGCTAGGGACCCCTTGGTGTGGCCCTTGGCCCGCTCGAGCTCCTCAGCGGTGAGACCTTCATCGACCGCCTTGGTCAGCTCATCGCGAGTGATCTCGAGGACCAACGGCGCCTGGTGGGGCGTGGTGCCCACATACACCCCGAAAGCTCCCGAATCGGCGTAGGGCATCCGGAACGAGTACACCGCATAGGCGAGTCCTCGCTCCTCCCGGATCTCGCGGAACAGCCGGCTCGACATGCCTCCACCGAGAACGTGGTTGAGCAGGCCGAAGGCGAACCGGCGATCGTCCCCCCGATCGAGTGCCTCACCGCCGAGGACCAGGTGTGCCTGTTCCGTGTCTCGCCGCACCACACCGACACGCGGCTCGATGACGGGCGGGGCGAGATCGTGATCGGCGGCGTCACCCACCCAGGCACCGAAGCGATCCTCCACCATGCGTACGACGTCGTCGTGCTCGGCATGCCCGGCGACCGCCACCACCAGGGTCGACGGGTGATACCGACGTGCCCAGTAGCCGGCGATGATGTCGCGCCCCATCGCGGTGATCGACTCGCGGGTACCGAGGACCGGACGGGCGAGCACGTGTTCCCCCCAGAGAGCCCTGGCGAATTGGTCGTGGGCCACGTCGGCCGGATCGTCCTCGTTCATGTTGATCTCTTCGAGCACCACGTGGGCCTCGGAGGCGATCTCCTCGGGACGGAAGGCAGGGCGCTGCATCATCTCGCCCAGCAGGTGCATGCCCATGTCGAGGTCCTCGTCACGTAGCTGCGCCCAGTAACACGTGTATTCCTTGGAGGTGAAGGCGTTGGACCGCGCCCCTACCTGGTCGAAGGCCTCCGAGATGGCCCGGGCGCTCAGTCCCTCCGTGCCCTTGAACAGCAAATGCTCGAGAAAATGCGAGCAACCTGCCTCCGGCTCGGTCTCGTCCCGGCTGCCGGTGTCCACCCAGCACCCGACCGACACCGACCGCACCGAGGGCATGGTCTCGGTGATGACGCGGATGCCGTTGGGCAGGGTGGTGAGTTGATGATCCAAGAGCAGGCTCCAGTCTCCAGGCCCCAGCCAGTGAGCATCGGGGCAGGCGATGGTACCGGCACTCCGGGGCTCCTCCGACGCCACACCGTCGACCGGTCTTGCTGGAAGCCGGTAGCTGGAAGCTGGGCGCACGCCAAAGGCGTGCCCTAGTCCACTTCTCCCAGGTACGCCTGACGCATCTGGGGGTTGGCGAGCAGACCTTCGGCGGTGTCGGCGAGGACGATCTGGCCGGTTTGGAGGACGTAGCCACGGTCGGCGATCGACAGCGCCATGTTGGCGTTCTGCTCGACGACGAAAACCGTGGTCCCGGCCTCGTTGATCTGCTGGATGATCTCGAAGTTCTGGGCCACCAGGATCGGCGCCAGCCCCATCGACGGCTCGTCCATGAGCAGCACCTTGGGACGGGCCATCAGCGCACGACCCACGGCCACCATCTGCTGCTCACCGCCGGACAGGGTGCCGGCCTTCTGGCCGAGGCGCTCCTTGACCCGGGGGAACAGCTCGAAGATGCGTTCCATGTCGCCATCGAGATTCTCCTTGTCCTTGCGAAGGAAGCCGCCGATCTCCAGGTTCTCCTTGACGGTCATCCGCTTGAACAGGCGCCGGTTCTCGGGGACCATCGACACCCCGCGTTCCACCCGCTTCGACGTCGACCAGTCGGACACGATCTCGCCGTCGAGCAGCACGTCGCCCGTCGTCGGGAGCACCATCCCCAGGATGGTCTTGAGGGTCGTCGTCTTGCCCGAGGCGTTGCCCCCGAGCAGACACACGATCTCGCCGGCATAGACCTCGATGTCGATGTCCTTGAGGATGTGGGCGGGCCCGTAGTGCGTGTTGACCTGACGGAACTCGAGAACCGGGGTTCGCTCGGTCACGACGCCGCCTCCCCGGTGGCCGCCGGACGACCGAGATAGGCCTCGATGACCCCGTCGTCGCTCGACACCTCGTCGTATGACCCCTCGGCGATCTTGACGCCGTGGTCGAGTACCGCCACCCGGTCGGACACGTCGCGCACCACCTTCATGTCGTGTTCGATCACGACGATGGTGAACCCTCGCTCGTCACGCAGCTTGCCGATGAGCTCGGTGAGCTCTCGCGTCTCGCGGGGGTTCATACCGGCCGTCGGTTCGTCGAGGAGGAGCAGCTCGGGCTGGGTCGCCATGGCGCGAGCGATCTCCAGCCGTCGGCGATTGGCGTAGGAGAGGACGAAGGCGGGTTGGTCGTGGCGGTACCCCGCCAGTCGGGTACCGAAGAAGGACAAGACCTCACGCGCCCGTGCCTCGATCTCAGCCTCCTCCCGGAGGAACCCGGGGCTCCTGAGCAGTGCGCTCAGCACGCCCTGTCTGGTCCGGCAGTGCTGGGCGACCATGATGTTCTCGAGGACCGTCATGTTGGGGAACAGGCGCACGTTCTGGAAGGTGCGGGCGATGCCCAGCTTGGTCACCTGATCCGGGGTAAGGCCCGCGATGTCCTCGCCGCGAAAGAAGATCTCACCCTGGTCGGGGTGGAACATGCCGCTGATGATGTTGAAGAAGGTGGTCTTGCCGGCACCATTGGGTCCGATCACGGACAAGATCTCGCCGGAGTTCACGATCAGGTCGACGCCGGAGAGCGCGTTGAGGCCACCGAATCGCTTGGTCAGCGCACGCACGTCGAGGAGCGCGGAGGTCATGGCTTCGCCTCCTCCGCCTCACCGTCGGCGTCCTTGAGCCAGACATCCTGCATCATCTCCTCGGCGTGCAGCTCCCGGGCCCGCCGGGCGCTCGGCCACAAGCCCTCGGGTCGCTGCAGCATCATCCAGATGAGGATCACGCCGTAGAGCAGCAGTTTGAACTCGGCGAACTCACGGAGAAGGCCGGGCTGCGTCGGTCCGCCGAGGACGCCGATGAGCACGACGGCGCCGATGGCGACGCCACGCAGGCTTCCCATGCCCCCGACGATCACGATCACCAGGATGATGATCGATTGGACGATCTGGAACGAGTGCGGGAAGATCGTCCCCAGCTTGACGGCGAACAACGCGCCGCCTAACGAGGCGAGCATCGCCCCGATGACGAAGGCCAGGAGCTTGGTGGTGACGATGTTGATCCCCATCGTCTGGGCGACCTGCTCGTCCTCCCGCACCGCCACCCAGGCACGGCCGAGCCGCGACTCCTGGAGGCGCCAGGTGACGAATCCGGCGAGGACGGCGAACACGAGCACGATCCGGAACATGGCGGGCGGGTTGATGCCATTGATCGTCCAGGTGAGGAACGTCGGGAAGAGCATCCCCAACACGGCGGCGAGCGCACCCGCGACCATGAGCAGCACGCTGCTGCGCGAGGTATACGACGGGACTCCGTCGAGGGGGGCGACGTCTCGCTGGGCGTCACGCCACCGTAGGAACCCGATCACCAGCAGAACGATGCCGACGGCGGCGAGGACGTAGCCGTAGGAGACCCGGATCCCGGCCCCCTGCCCGGGTCCGAGCGGCGAGATGCGAATGATCCCCTGGGCGGCCCCGAACAGGTTGGCCAGCCAGTCGGACTGGAGGGCGATCCGGGCGATCTCACCGAACCCGAGGGTGACGATGGCGAGATAGTCGCCGCGCATGCGGATCACCGGTGTGCCGATGACGAGGCCGGCGACCGCCGCCATCCCCAGCACCCACGGGAGGGCCTCGAAGAACGCCATTTCGGGGGTGAAGGACGGTGACAACGGCGAGGTCACCACCGCGGTGGTGTAGGCGCCCACGGCGAAGAAGGCCACATAGCCGAGGTCGAGGAGGCCGGCGTAGCCGACCACCACGTTGAGACCGAGACCGAGGAGGATGAATAGGCCCACGTTCGAGAGGAGCTCGTTGAGGTAGGTGCCGAACAGTGACGGCATGAAGGCACCGATCGCCACCAACAGGACACCGCCGATGAGCGCCGTCCTCCGCTTGGCCGACTGCGACTGGCCGACCACCTTCTCTCGTACCGCCCGAACTCGCCCTGCCAGGACGATCTTTGCCAGGACGGCCCCGACGGCCACGATCACGGCGGCCGGAATGCTCAGGCCGCGCGACGGGCGGTAGATGAACCGGTCGACCCCAACGGCGCCGAGCTCCCGCAGGATGTTGCCGATCACCAGCTCGGCGAAGTTGAACAGCACCAGGGCGATGAGAGCCGTCCGAAGCGGACCCCGCAACCGGTCCGGCAACAGATGGAGAGCGCCGCCGAGCGCCGCCAGCGCCGCCCCGGCGAGCACGAGGAGCATCGCCCCCATGAGCGGCTCCTGGCCGAAGCCGAGGGTTTCGCGCATGTTCGGCGAGATGTTGAGGAAGATGTCGCGCAGATGGACCGCGTCGGCGACGAGCAGGAAGAGACCGACGACGAAGCCGACGATGGCCCCGACGGCGCCGCCGGACACGATGTTGTAGGCACCCGGAGGGGGCACCTCGACACCTTCGAGCTCCTGGCGCTTCGAAACCAGGTAGCCGAACAGGATCGGTACCCAGACGATGGCCGCATACCCGAGGCTGAGAATGGGATCGATCACCTTGCGGGAGTCGAACGTCTCGAACATGCCGATGGCGGCGATGAACACCACGATGAGGCCACCGATCGCTCCGCGGCGCAGCACGCTGCGGGCCGTCACATCGCCGAGAAAGCCGCGGCGTGCGCTGCCGACCTGCGTGGTGACGGCGGTCACCCTCGCTCCTCCAGCGCCAGGCGTTCACCGAGAAGACCGGCCGGCCGGGCCATCAGCACCCCGATGAGCACGAGAAAGGCGATCATGTCTTTGAGCTGAGAGGTGCCGGGTATGACGACCTGGAAGCCCGGGAGTTGGGTGAAGGCGAGGAGGGCAAAGAGGCTTCCGACCAGCATCCATCCGACGGCGGACCCCGTGTCCCGAACGTGTCCCTGGCGGAACCTTAAGAAACCACGCACCGCCCCGGCGAGTGCGGCGGCACCGATCGTGTGGGCGACCCAGGTAGGAATCGCCCAACGCAGGCTCGCCATCATGGTCGGCCCGGCGGCCTCGAACATGCCCAGGGTGAGACCACCGAGCATGGCACCGGGCAGATTCCCGATGCCGCCGAGTACGGCTGCGGTGAACGCCTTGATCCCGGGGAGGAACCCGGTGTGGAAGAAGATGTTGCGGAAGAGCAGCGCCCACATGATGCCGGCGACACCTGCCATGGCTCCGCCGACGGCGAAGGTCTTGACGATCGTCCGGTTGACGTCGATGCCCATGAGTCCGGCGATCTCCCTGTCCTCGGCGACCGCCCGGATGGCCCGGCCGCTCTTGGACTTGCTGACGAACCACCAGAGAGCGACCACGGAGACGGCGGCGACGAAGATCACCACCAGCTTCGACCCCTCGACCTGGAATCCGAGCACGTTGACCCGTTCCCGCAGGCCGACCGGGAGTTGTGGGTAGCTCTTGATGTTCCCGCCGAACAGCCCCAGGACGGCGTACTGCAGGAAGAAGGACACGCCGATCGACGTGATGAGCGGGATCAGCCGCGGTGCGCCCCGGAGCCGTCGGTAGGCGACCTTCTCGATGGTGATGGCCACGATCATCGAGGTGAGCGCGGCCCCGATGAGAACGATGACGAAGGCGAGCGGGAAGTTCGCCTCCCACATGCCCGAAGCGAACAGCGCGCCGGCCATGAGGTACCCACTGAAGGCGCCCGTCATGAACACCTCGCCGTGGGCGAAGTTGATGAACCCGAGGATGCCGTAGACCATCGAGTAGCCGAGGGCGATGAGCCCGTATATGGATCCGGTGGCGAGACCGCCGACCACCACGTCACGCCAGGAGTCGGCGCCCAGACCCTCCCCCTGGACCTGCAGGACGATGGTCCCCACGACGGCCCAGAGGGCGAAGAAGGCGAGGAAAACCTTCATGGCGAACACGAAGACATCCACGGCGACCGTCGCCGGGTCGGCGCGCAAAGCGCGACGCTGGGCTCGAACCCCCGTCACCATGCGGTTGTCCGACCCATCACCGGTCTCCCCTTCGTCCAATGGTCGGGGGAGCATAGCGAGGCAGGGCGCGAGACGGACCGGGGGGACACAACGCGAAGGGACCCGGCCTTTCGGCCGGGTCCCTTCATCGCATCGATCTGGGGCGGTCAGCCGCCGGTGATGATGCCGATCAGGTCAGCACGGGTGTACGACGCCGACACCGGGGTGAGCGAAATGTCAGTGACGCTCGAGTCGGTGTGGTAGGCGATCTGCACGCGCTGGCTACCGCAGTCACCGAACTCGTCACAGGTGATCTTGCCGATCAGCCCGTCGAAGTCCGCAACGGTCTCCAGATAGTCGCGCAGTGCCTGGCGGCCGATCCGCAACACGCCGTCGTCACCGACCACTCCGACCTCACGGATGGCCGTGAGGACGAGCACGGTGGCGTCGTAGGTGTGCGCGTGGAACGGTGCCGGGGGAACAACGCCGTTCGCAGCCTCGTAGGCGGCGCGCATCTCGGCATAGTTCTTGCCGGTTGCGCTCACGTTGCCGCCGAAGTCGAGGTCCGGACCGGAGAAGTACATACCCTCGGTCTCGGGGATCGAGATGTAGTCACCGACGAACAGGCCGTCAGCACCAAACCACACCACGTCCTCGAGGCCGGCTATGCCGTCCTTCTGCTGGATGATCTCAGGACCACCCGTCCCCGGGAAGATCGGGAAGAACACGACTTCCACGTCTGCCCCGGCGATCTCGGTCAACAGCGCCGTCTGATCGGCACCAGCGGTGCCGGACGTCGCCGTGAACACGGGAACCTCGCCACCGAGCGTCTCGAAGGCGCTCCGGAACGCATTGGCCAGCCCCTGGGTGTACGGGTCACCGTCATGGACGGCGGCCGCACGCGTCAGTCCGAGCTCGTCGAAGACGAACTTGGCGACTGCGGCACCCTGGAACAGGTCGTTGTGTGCGGTCCGGTAGTAGCCCGGCTGGAAGCTCTCACCGGCAGTGCCCTGCAGGTCCGAGGTCAGGTCGGGGGCCGTGTTGGAACCCGAGAACAGCACCATGCCCGCGGCGGAGTACACCGGCATTGCAGCGCGCTGCGCTCCCGAGCAGGTGGTGCCGATCACGGCGACCACATTGCCCTGGGCGACGATCGCCTGAGCACCGGCCTGTCCACCCTCTGCGCTGCAGAGGTCGTCCTCAGCAACGCCCATGTCCACGGGGAATCCGTGAATGTCGCCAAAGTCGGCGATGGCGAGCTCGACGCCACGCACCTGGTCGATACCGAGCGACTCGGCCGGGCCGGAGATCGCCTGGTGGGCGCGGATCTGGATTGCTTCACCGGGCTGAACCTCGACGACACCGAGCGGATCTTCAGAACCGCCAGCAGTCGTCGTGGTGGTATCACCATCGCCACAGGCGGCGGCGACGAGCGCCAGCGCCAGGACCATGACGGCCAGGTGTCGCAATCTCATTGAAATGCGACTCATAACTTGTTTCCCTCCATAGTGAATGCGGGACCGAGTGCTCACGCCTCCGGTCCAGCAGGAGGATTGTAGCGGGCCGTATCCCTCTCGGAGACACCCGGGGCACATTCGCGTCGCATACCCGTCGCGCATACATGGGACAATCGTGGGCTGTGCTGAGCCGCGACGGCGCATTCCTGAGCGAGATCCTGCCCCCCGAAGAGCGGGCGGTGGAGGCCGTGGTCGCCCGATATCAGCGGGTAGCGGCGGCGGTGACCCGCTTCGCCCGGTCGCTCGCCGACGATGAGGGCCTGCGGGTTCGGCTGGGGTCACGGACCAGTGCCGAGCCCGGCGAGATCGTCATGGACCCTGGCGTCTTCCAGGCGGCCTACGCCCGCCGGGCACCGGTCACCCCTGCGGAAGTGGCCCTCGCCTCCGCACTCCACGAAGCGATCCATCTGGTCACCACCGATTTCGACGAGGCGCGGCCGGTGCCCCCCGAGTGGCTGCCGGACGACGGGGAGCCACCGCCCGACACCCCGGTGGCGCTACTCGAGGCACTCGACCACGCCGGCGGCCCGGCCGCCGAGGCGATGTTCCTCGCCATCGAGGACGCCCGTCAGGAGATCCAGCACCTCACCGCCTACCCCGGCGCCCGGTCGGTGCTCGCCGACCTGTACCGCGCCTCTATCCCATCAGCGATGGAAGCTGCCCGCCCCATGGGGCAGTTCGCCCTCGCCTGCTTCCTCGCCGTCGGCGGCTATCAGACCGTCAAGGACCTGCAGCGGCGATCCGAGCCGGTGGTCGCCGCCGCCCTCGAGGACGCACGGCGACTCCTCGGCGATGCCGCCGACGTCGATGGCCCGTGGGAGGCGGCCGGCGTCGCCCTCAACCTGTTGGCCGTGGCCCGGGCGCACGGGCTGGTCACCGAGGCATCGCCGTCCGAAACCCCGCAGGCACGCGACAACCGCGAAGAGGCGGAGAAACGCCAGATCGAGGAGGCGGTGGACGCGGTACGGCTGGTCACCCCGATCCTGCGCGACGCCGAGTCGTACGACTCGGCCCGGCAGGCCGCCCAGATGTCGGGCGACCAGGCCAAGCGCGGTGACACGACCGAGGCCGGCGACCCGGCCACCGACCAGATCCTGCGCGTCGCCGAAGGGGCCGACGTCTATCTGCCCACCGGCCAGGGCGGCAAGCTGATCGTCTCGCCGGTGCCCGACCGCTTCGGGTCACTCGCCGATCGCGGGCGCGAGGCGCTCGAGGAAGCGGCGCTGCGGTGGGGGGTGGCGCAGCGGCACATCTCCGGCGAGCTGTACCCCCTGTTCATCGCCAACCAGCGGCGAGGCCTGCGCTCCGGCTACGACGCCGGCGACCTGTCCCCCCATGCCGCACTGCTCCTGGGAGGCGGCTTGTACCAACGCATGTTCGAGCGACGCTCCCTGCCGAGTCGGCGTGCCTATGCGGTGAGCCTCCTCGTCGACGGATCGGCGAGCATGCTCCAACCGCGCCCGCTACCCACCGGCTCCAAGGCGCCGTGGGCGATGGCGGCGGCGACACTCGGTGCCTGGAGCCTGGCCAGGCTGTGCGACGAGCTCCAGGTGGAGTTCGAGGTGGCCCTGTTCAACCGCGCCTTCGCCGCCCGGGTCGAGGACACCGAGCGCAGCTACACCGAGCGTCTCAACGGAACTCGCGGAGCGCTACGGCGGAGCCAGGGAGGAGCCGCCGACCGGCTCACCAGGACCGTCAATCACTACCTGGTCAAGTCGTTCGACGATCGGTGGGTGGCAACCGAACCGACGCTCGCCGGGCTGTTCTGGACGGCGGCGAAGCCGGCCGAGGCCGGGATGGCGGCGCGCCGGTCGCCCACCGACTTCCCCCCGGTGTCGATGTTCGAAAAGGCGGCCAACGTCGACGAGTTGAACGTGAGCCACGCCGCCGAACGGCTCGCCGCCCGGCACGCTCAGGTGCGGATCCTCATCGTCCTCGCCGACGGGATGACGCGAGGGTCGGTCGAGACGCTGGCCGCCTCGGTGGCGGCGGTGGAGCAGACGGGCACCATGGTGCTGGGCGTCGGGATCGGCGACGCCACCGTAGAAGCCGCCTACGGACGAAGCGAGGTGGTCAGCCGCCCCGAGTCGCTCACCCGGGCCATGGTCGAAGGGGTTCGTGGCGCCCTGCGCCGCAGCATCGCCGAGCAGGGCGGAGACACCTGGTGGGGCCACGGAGCCGGCGAGAGGTACAAGTGATCGTGTACCGCTTGCGAATCGCGAATCGCGAATCGCGAATCGCGAATCGCGGTCTCCCAATTGCGAACCGCGCCTCTCGCCCTGCGAACATGGAGCGTTCATGACCACCACCGTCACCTTCGAGGACCCCACCGGCGCCGGCGCGCCGATCGGGCTCGCCTTGCACGAGCTCGGCGACGACATCACCGACGGCACCCAGCGACTGGCCAAGATCCCCGAGCCCGACCCGCACTACGTCGATCTCGGCATGCTCTACCGGCTCGCCGCCTTCGAGCGGGTGCGCCGGGAGTCGATGGCCGACACCCCGCTACACCTCGCCCTGCGCGGTCACATGGGGACGGGTAAGGACCACGATCTCGAGCAGTTCGCCGCCATCCTTCGCATGCCCTACTACCGGATCCCGCTCACCGGCGAGGTCCGCGACATCACGCTCATCGGATCGGTAAAGCTCTATGGCGATGGCAAGGGCGGAACCGAATCGCGCTGGGAGGACGGCGACATCACGCGTGCGCTGCGGGGCCCGGCCCTCATCAACCTCTCCGAGCTCAATGCCGCAGGAGCCGAGACGCTGTTCGCCCTCCACGGTCTGCTCGATCGGTACCAGGCCCTCGACCTCCCGACCGGAGAAACGGTGCGGTTGCGCCGGGACACCCGCATCTTCGGCACCCTCAACCCCACCGACCTCCGCGACTACGCCGGCACCCAGACCCTCAACAAGGCCTTCGCCGACCGCTGGGTGATCTGGGAGAAAAGCTTTCCCGACGGGGACCAGCTGGAGATGATGCTCACCCGGCGCTACCCCGGCATGGCGGCCCCCTACGTCACCGTCATCACCCGACTCGCCGTCGAGGTGAACGAGTCGTTCCTGTCCGCCGACGCCCGGACCCGTGTCGGCACCCCGATGAGCCTGCGCACCGTGCTCGACCGACTCCCCGCCGGGCTCTACATGCACGCCGCCGACGACGATCCCCTCCGGCGCGCCTGGGAGGGCTTCGTGCTCAGCCACATAGACCCGTTCGACCGCGACCACTACGAGACGGTGTGGGCTGCGGTCGCCCGCCGGGGACCCGACGTCAAGCCCTTCCGGTAGGGGACTCTCATGGAACCGACCCCGGGCACCAGACATCCCCGGCTCGACGAGGCGATACAAGCTCTGATCGCAGAGGCCATTGACCTCAACGGCAGCCGACGCGACACGGATCTCCTGGAGGAGATGCTCACGACGGTGGTGCAGCTCAACGCCGATGCCGCCGACCGCGGCGACCTCAAACTGATCAACACCTCACTGCGAGAGATGCGCAACGCCTTCCTGCTGTTCGGCAAGTACCGGGCCGAACGCAAGGTCTCGGTGTTCGGATCGGCCCGCCTCCCCGAGGACGATCCGAACTACCGAATGGCGGTCTCCTTCGCCGAGGAGATGGCCCAGCGCCGCGACTGGATGGTGGTGACCGGCGCCGGACCGGGCATCATGGAAGCCGCCAACCGGGGCGCCGGTCCCGGCCGATCGTTCGGCGTCAACATCCGACTCCCCTTCGAGGACGCCGCCAACCCGTTCGTGGAACCCGACCGCCTCATCGACTTCCACTACTTCTTCACCCGCAAGCTCATATTCGTCAAGGAGTCGGATGCCTTTGCGCTGTTTCCGGGCGGCTTCGGGACCCTCGACGAGACCTTCGAACTGCTCACCCTGACCCAGACCGGCAAGACGAGCGTTCACCCCATCGTCCTGCTGGAAGCGCCGGGCACCGGATACTGGCAGCCGTGGCTCGACTTCGTGGAGACCAGCCTGGTTCGGAAGGGCACCATCTCGGCACACGACCTCAACCTGTTCACCTACACCACCGACCCAATGGCCGCCGCCGACGAAATCACCCGCTTCTACACCAACTACCACTCGCAGCGGTTCGTCGGGGATCGCCTGGTGCTGCGCCTGGTGCGGCCCCTCGGTGACGAAGACCTGGCCTGGTTGAACGACGAGTTCGGCGACATGCTCGCCTCGGGTCGCATCGAGGCGATCGAGGCGACCGAAACGGAGATCGCCGACGACGACCACGTCGAGCTCCCCCGGCTCAGACTCCACTTCGACCGGCGCAGCCTGGGACGCCTCCGCTACATGGTGGACGCCATCAACGACCTGTCGCCCGGAGAGCCAGCGCCCGCGGGCGATTAGCCTTACGGCATCCAGAGCGGATGCTCGAAGGAGTGTGAGACGGATGGCGGTATCACCGACCCATCACCGGCGTGGCGCGGCTCCGGCCTGGCGCGCCGTCCTCGACCAGTGGGGATCCGACGATCATGCGTGAGATCCTGGCCGACCTGGTCGCCGAACAGCAGGGACTCGACCAGTCGCTGCAACGGGCACCCGACCGCGACTGGAAGAAGCGCATCGCCGCCGGCGGACCCACCGTGGTCCAGACCATCGCCCGGCTCTCCTGGGGTGAGCAGCATGCGGCACGCCTGCTCCAGGGAGACAAGAAGGTCATCAAGGAGGTCGAGGGATACGACGACTGCGACGCCTTCCATCAGGCGGGCATGGACCTGGCCAAGGGAAAGCGTCCGCAAGAGGTGATCGAGGCCTGGCGCTTCGCCCGCGCCGACGTGGTCGATGCGCTGAGTCGGCTGAAGTCCGAGGACATGGTCCCGTGGTTCGGCGGGAAGATCAAGGCCCGCACCTTCGCCACCATTCGCCTGGCGGAGACCTGGGCCCAGGGGCTCGGCATCCTCACCACCCTCGACAAGGAGATCGTCGAGCATCCTCGACTGGTGCACGTCGCCTGGCTCGGGTGGGCCACCCTCCCCCACGCCTTCGCCGACAAGGGCTTGGCCTACCCCAAGCCGGTGCGCGTCGAACTCGTCGGACCGGGTTACGCCCGCTGGGTGTTCGGCCCGGACGGAGCCCCCGATGTAATCCGCGGGCAGGGCGTCGACTGGTGTCGCCTCGCCGCTGGTCATACCACCAAGCCCGGATCCCTCATCGCCACCGGTGACGTCGCCCAGCAGGCGCTCAAGAGCGTTCAGATCTTCTCGTGACTCCCCGGCTCATCGGGATGGTGCACCTGGGAGCCCTCCCCGGGTCTCCGGCGTTCGACGGCGATCTGACCGGCGTCATCGACAGAGGGCGACGCGACGCCGCGACCCTCGCAGACGCCGGCTTCGACGCCGTCATGGTGGAGAACTTCGGTGATGCTCCCTTCTTCGCCGACACCGTGCCTCCGGCCACCATCGCCGCCATGACCGTGGCCGCCGCCGCCATCGCCGATGCCGTCGACGTCCCCATCGGCATCAACGTGCTGCGCAACGATGCCCTGGCCGCGCTCGCCATCGCCTCGGCCGTGGGCGCTGGCTTCATCCGGGTCAACGTCCTGTCGGGGACCATGTTCACCGACCAGGGTCCGATCGTGGGACGCGCCGCCGAGGTGGCCAGGGCGCGACGCACCCTGGCCCCGAATACCCGGGTGTTCGCCGACGTGTTCGTCAAACACGCCACGCCGCCGCCGGGTTCGTCGCTGCGTCTCGCCGCCGCCGACCTGTGGGAGCGCGGTGGAGCGGACGCCCTGATCGTCAGCGGTGACGGCACCGGCGACCCGGTCGACCCCGGAACACTCTCCGAAGTCACTGCCGCCGTGCCGGGTGCCCCCGTCCTCGTGGGATCGGGAGCCACCGCGCAGACCGTCGGCTCGCTGCTGGCAAAGGCGAGCGGCGTGATCGTCGGCACCGCGGTCAAGGTCGGCGGGGTGACGACCGCTCCGGTCGACGCCACCCTGGCGCGGCAGTTCGTGGCCGCGGCCGGCTGAGCGATCCGCTACCTGCCCCGGTAGCCTCGGCGCCGATGCACTACACCTTCACCCCGGGACCCACCCACCTGTTCCGGCTCGCCGCCGGTGCCGACATCGCCAAGGGACTCCTCGACTTCGCCACCGCCAACGGGATCGAGGCGGCCTGGGTCTCCTACCTCGGAGCGGTGCGTCGCGCCGCGTTTCGGTACTACGACCAGGAGGCGCTCGAGTACCGGGACCTGGTCATGGATCAGCACCTCGAGGTGCTGATCGGCACCGGGAACATCTCGATGCTCGACGGGGCTCCCTTCCTCCACAGCCACGCCGTGTTCGGCGACGACCGGGGGGCGGCCTTCGGCGGCCACATCGCCCCGGGATGCGAGGTGTTCTCCCTCGAAGTGCGCATGGAGGTACTCGAGGGCGACCCACCGGTGCGCCGGTTCGACGGGGCCACGGGGCTGGGGTTGTGGGGCTGAGGGGCCAGGAGGCCAAACGCTCAACGCTCAACGCTTAACGCAAGAGCTTCTGGCGTTGAGCGTTAAGCGTTAAGCGTTATCTCGGGATCCACTTCCCGACGCGATCGCGGTACTCCCTGAAGTCGTCACCAAACGCCTCGAGCAATCGTCTGTCCTCGTAGAAGCCGGCTCCGACCACTCCGTTGACCACGGCAGCCACCGGGATGATCCAGACCCGAGGTAGGTCGAGGGCGACTGCCGCCCCGAGACCCAGCAACACGACCCCGGCGTCGATCGGGTTCCTCAGCCGTCCGTACCAGCGATCGGTGACCAGAACGGGCCCCGGGGCGACGCTGAACACCCCGACCCCGCTGCTGGCCAACTGGGTGGCAGCCCGGTTCACCACGCATGCGCCTCCGACGACGAGGGCCACGCCGAACCCGACCAGCACCGGCCCCCGCCACGCTACGACGAACCCCCCGGATGGCTGGCGAGCGAGGATGGCGGGGAGTCCGACCGCCCACAACCCCACGGCGAACACCGTGTAACCGCCGGCACGGATCGATGCCGGGATCACGCCGACTCACCCAGATCGCGCAGCAAGGTAAACGGATAGATGCCGGTGGCGTGACCGTCGGGACCGAAGGTCAGGTTGAGGGCGTACCCGCCTACGAGCCGGGCACCGGTGACCGACACCGACCCGACGGCGGCCACTTTGCCCGTCGAGCCCGGTTCGCGGCATCCGGCGCACGGACATGCCAGGCGCAGCGCGGTCGCGTCGAAGGCATCGACCCGGCCGTCGTCCCACTCGATGGTCACTATGGGACCGTCGACTTCGATGCGGACCGGATCAGCCACCGGTCAACCGAGACGGCGAGCCGACATGCCGGTGACCACCCCGTCGGGGCCGACCACCACGACGCCCTCGGTGCCGTCGATACCGTCCAGGCTGGCGACGAGGGCCTCGATGGACGCCTCGCCGTCGCCGGTGCGCCACACCTCGACGCGGGCTCCGGTGCGCGCGGCGAGCGCTCGGCCCAGAGCCGCCGCCTCTCCGGGGGCGACCAGCAGCAGCCGTTCGAGCGAGGTGGTCCCAGCAGGCTGCGCCTGCCGGTCGGCGCGGAAGACCCTCCAGTGATAGGCGGCCATCGCCCCGACGGCGAGGACGAGAGAGACCGACCACCTCACGTCGTAGATGGTCGCTGAGGAGAAGCTCCCCTCGAACAGGTCCTCGAAGAACCGGGAGGCGACGGTGATGAGGGCCACGAGTGCGAGGAGTCCACCGATGCCGAACGAGGCCGACAGGTACAGGCGGCGAGCGAGCGAAGTCCGTTCGTCGACACCGTCCAACCCCTCGCCCTGCACCGACGACCACGCACGCCACCACAGCGGTGTGCCCACGATGACGAGCGTGAGACCCCATAGCGCGAGGTGACCGCCATCGAAGATGGACAGGACGGCGCCGCCGATGGCGGCCCCGATCGTGGCTGCGATCAGGAAGGTGAGCCCGAGCACCAAGGCGGAGAGGCCGACCGCCGACAACAGGTAGGTGTACGTCCGTCGCACCTCGCCGGCACGCGCCGAAGGTGCGCTGTCGAGCACGCGACGGTGGTAGGCCCACGACAGCCAGCCCACGGCGGCAAGCGCCAGCGCGCTCGGCACCGGGGCGAACGCATCAAGAGCAGTGTCGCGGGAATCGAGGAGGAACCAGCCGAGCACAGAAAACAGGATGACCCCGCCAGCGACGATGACCGAGAGCAGGCCGACGAGCACGCCGCCGAGCAGCACATGTGCCTGCCAACCGGTCGAGTCGCTCTCAGTGCGCGTGTGGCGGTGCCAGTACCACCACCAGACGGCTCCGGAGACGACGAGCGGGCCGACAAATCTGCGGAGGTCGTCGAGGGGCGACGACAGCAGGCCTCTTCCGAACAGCTCGTAGTAGGCCGTGTCGAGAAAGATCACGCCGATCGCGATGACCGACACCAGGGTCCCCCAGAGCCCGAACAGCGAACCGAGGAGTCGGTGGCTCCGTCCGGCATCCGGAGGCGGGTAACGGCGGGCTGCCCACCAATGGGCCCACCAGACGGCACCCCACACCGCTGCCTTGATCCACAGAGTGGCCGACCACGCTGCATCCCCGAGCACACTCGAGATGAAGCCGGTGAGGGCGAACATCGCCGTCACCAGAGCGCTGAGGATGGCGGCAGTCAGGTAGAGAAGCCACCCGATCGACAGTCGCTCACCTTCGTCGTCGGCCAGTCGCCGACGGGTCCACGACGCCAGGACGAGGAACACCGGCGCCGCCACCACGACGAGCGACAGCGCCCCGGCCACCTGGCTGCGTCCACGGAGAAGGTCTCCCCCTTCGACCGCCGCCTCGATGAGACCGGTAAGGCCCCAACCCGACAACACCAGGGCCAGGTACATGAGGCCGTATTGGAAGAAGCGTCTAAGCGGTGCACCAGGCACCTGCGCGCCTGTCGCCCCCCGCTTGCCCGCCCTCACGATCAGTACCACGACGAGGACGGGTAGGCCGAGCGCGGCCAACCCGATCAGTACACCGAACACTGCCCACATCAGCCGTCGCCCTGCCTTTCACACGAGTAGAGCGGCCACGGGACTTCCGTGAGCAGCCATCGGTCTCCGTGTCGCGCCATCACGAGATACTCCCTCATGCCGACACCGGGGGCGGCGGGAGGCGGCATCTGGTAGTCCTGGATGGTGATCTCGACCACGGTCCTGGAGGTATCGCCCGACATCGACTCGATGCGCACCGCTGCGGAGGGGCTCCACCAGACGTATCGGAAGTCGCGCAGCGTGCACCCCAGCGCCGGGTCGAGATAGGTGAGAGCAGCCTCATGGTCGCCGGCGGTGACCGCTCGCACCCAGCCCTGTGCGGCGCCCTCGGGCGTCGACGGGTCGTAGTCCCGCCCGCTGAGGGCGACCACGGTGAGCGCGACCACGGCGGCGACACCGACGAGTGCCGCGGGCACCCACCTCGTGCCTCGCCGCCGTTCGGGGGTGTCGCTCACGAGATCAGTCTATGACCTCGGACACTCGGCTGACCCGCAGACAAGCACCCAACTGTCGAGCGGTATAGCCTGACCGCGTGCGTATCGTCATCGCCACCACCGGCGCCCTCAGCGCCGACCCTGTGGCGAAGTTCGCCGAGCGCCTCACCGGGCCCGACGGGGTGGTCTACGTCACCACCGTCATCGAGGTGCCGCGCACCTTCCTCGACGAGATCCGGTCTGAGGAGTCGATGCCGGAACCCGACGGGAATGCACCGTGGGCGAGTCAGGAGGACGCCGTGATAGCCCGGTACGTGGAGGAACGCGGCGCCCGACTCACCGACCCGCTCGTCGCCGCCCTCCGCGAGCGCGGCGTGGATGCCAAGGTGATGTTCCTCGAGGGTGAGGACCCGACCGCCACCATCCTCGAAGCCGTCGACGAGATCGGCGCCGAGCTCATCGTCATGGGGGCGACCCGAGCTCTGTTCGACGAGTCTCAGTGGCAGAGCATCTCCGCCAGGGTCGCCCGCGAGGCCCGCTGCCCGGTTCTGGTCATCCCGGCCGGACCGGTCGAGGGGGACGAGGAGTCCTAGTGGGCTGTCGGGCGACAGCCCTCTAGGCGCGACCGGCGGCGACCTCGGCGGCGGTCAGCTCCAGATGGTCGTCGAGCGGATCCAGGGTCACGTCGTCGCCGTGGCGCCTGAACAGGGCCCTCCGGATGAGCTCGTCGGCGAAGTGGGGGTTCTTCGGTAGGACAGAGCCGTGGAGGTACGTCCCGAAGCAGTTGACCGTCACCGCCCCTTCTTCTCCGCTGTCCCCGTCGTTGCCGTGACCCCTGACTACCGACCCCAGGCTCTCCTGGCCAGTATCGAGCACGGTGCGACCACTGTGGTTCTCGAAGCCGACGAGCCGACCCCACGGTGCCTCCACCACGACGTTGCCGATCATGCGACGCGTACCCCCGAGCGTCTCGGCGGCGAACACCCCGATCCCGGGGAGCTCCTGACCCCCGACCGTGACGAATCGGCGACCGAACAACTGATAGGTGCCACAGACGGTCAGGAACACGACGCCGTCGCCCACTGCCTCGTGGATCGCCGCAGAGCGCCTGACCAGGTCGGCGGCGACTTCCACCTGGGCTCGGTCCTCGCCACCACCGGCCACCACGATGTCGACGCTGGCGAAGTCGAGCGGTTCGCCAACCTCGACGCGCCACACCTCGACCCCGATGCCGCGCCATTCCAGACGCCGTCGCAGGCAGATCACGTTGCCGGCGTCGCCGTAGATGTTCATGTGAGCGGCGTACAGATGGACGATGCGCAGGTCGCTCATGCCCACACCTCGTGACGGGGCACGCCGGGCAGCAGAGTGCCCAGCAGCCTGAGCATGGCGGTGTAGGTGGGCACGACGTAGACGGTGTCTCCCGCCTCGGCGCCCGCCACCGCCCGCTCGACGGCCCGCTCCAGGTCGGCGTCGTGCCAGGCGTCGATGCCGGCGTACTTGAGGCGCAGCGCCATGTCGGCCGCCCGGGTCCCCGAAGCGCCAAACCGGTGCCCGGTTCCCGCTAGTTCTTCGACGCGGGCGTCCCACAGCCACGAGACGTCGCGCCCGTCGGCGTGCTCGTCGTTGATGGCGATGAGCACCTGACTCGGTCCGTCGACCGCCCCCAACAGTCGGACCGCCTGGTTGAGACCCGACGGGTTCTTGACCAGGAGAACGACGACCCTTCGCCCCTGGTACTCGATCACCTGACCCCTGCCGAACGGCGGGGTCATCTGCTCGAACGCCGCCGCCGCCGCCTCGGCGCCAACCCCGAGCGCCATGGCCGCACCGAGAGCCGCTGCCGCGTTGTAGGCGTTGTAGACGCCGGGTACGGCGAGGCGGACGGTGACCGAACCCGTTCGGGTCGCCAGACCAACCACCTGCCCTCCGTCGCCGAGGGGCTCGACGGTGGTTACCTCTACGACCGGCGAGATCGACGGGTCGCGGATGGCGGCGTTTGAGTACAGGGCGTCGTCGGGTGGCATCAGGTGCCGGATCTCGGCCACGGCGCCGAAGAACGACGACGACCCGTCGGCGAGCGCCGCCACCTTGGGATCGTCCGCGTTGAGGAGCGACGACCCGGCGTACACCAGCGCCGAGGAGATGTGCCCGGCCGTCGTGTCGAGTTCCCCGTAGCGATCGAGTTGGTCCCGGGCCAGGTTGGTGACCACCACCAGACGCAGCCGGACCCGCGGAGCCAGGGTCCTCAGGGCAGCCTCGTCGACCTCGAACACGGCCAGGTCGCCGCGCGGCCGCCCCCGCATCGTGGCCCGTTCGATCAGCACGGTGGCGACGCCGCGCTCCAGGTTGGAACCGGTCGGATTGGTGATGACGCGCGTGCCGGCGGCCTCCAGGGCGGTGACGAGCAGCTTCGTGGTGGTCGTCTTGCCGTTGGTCCCGGTTACCACGACGACCCCGCCGGGCAGGTTGGCGACCAGTCGGTCGATGACGGTCGGGCAGATCTTTGCCGCCACCAGCCCGGGGATCGCAGAGCCGCCACGGCCGAGAAGGCGACTGAGACGCCCGGCCAACCTCCCGATGGCGATGGCGAGGATGAGGCGTATCACCTGAAGGACGTTACCGGCGGCTGCCGGCGAACTGGGTGTGGAACAGCTCGGCGTACAGGCCGCCGATGGCGAGCAGCTCGTCGTGCGTGCCCTGCTCGACCAACCGGCCCTCGTCGAGGACCAGGATCAGGTCGGCGGCGAGCACCGTCGACAGTCGGTGCGCCACCACGAAAGCGGTCCGGTCGTGCAGCACCCGGTCCAACGCTGCCTGGATGAGTGCCTCGGACCGTGCGTCGAGGTGGGACGTCGCCTCGTCGAGGATCAGGATCCGCGGGTCCTTGAGAATGACCCGGGCAATGGCGATCCGCTGCTTCTCTCCCCCCGAGAGCCGGTAGCCCCGCTCCCCCACCACCGTGTCGTAGCCCTCCGGGAGCCCGGCGATGAAGTCGTGGATGTGAGCGGCGAGCGCCGCCGCCACCAGCTCGTCGTCGGTGGCATCCGGCTTGGCATACCGCAGGTTGGTGCCGATCGAGTCGTGGAACAGGTGTGTCTCCTGGGTGACGACACCGACGGCTCCGGCGAGCGTGGCCAGCGACATACCCCGCACATCTCGCCCGTCGATGAGCACCCGGCCCCCCGTGGCCTCGTAGAGCCGCGGGATGAGATAGGTGACCGTCGTCTTCCCCGCTCCACTGGGTCCGACCAGCGCCACCAGACTCCCCGCAGAGACGTCGATCGAGAGTCCGTCGATCGCCTTCGCCCGGCTGGGCAGCAGCGGTGCAACCTCCCCTTCATCCGCCTCGGAGCCTCGCCCCGGAAGCCGGTCGACGTTCTCGAGACCCTCGGGCAGTGCCTGGCGGTAGTCGAACGACACCTCGTCGAAGGTGACCCGACCCTCGATGGGTTCCGGCTGCGAGGCGGCGCCGGCGTCGTCGATGTCGTGATCCAGATCGAGGACCTCGAACACCCGCTCGAACGACACCAGGGAGGTGGCGAGTTCAACCCGGGCATTCGACAGCGCCGACAGGGGCCCGTAGAGCTGGCCCAGGTACGCCGACAGGGCCACCACGGTGCCGATGGTGAGGCTCCCCCTGATCACGAGCACGGCACCGAACCAGAACACGATGGCGGTGCCGATGGCGCCGACGACCCCTAGCGCCATCTGGAACCACCGTCCGACGAGCGCCCTGCGGACGCCCAGGTCTCGAACTCTGCTGGCATGCCCGGCGAAGCGCCGGTCCTCGTCGTCGGTTCGCCCGAACAGCTTGACCAGCAGCGCCCCGCTCACGTTGAGGGTCTCACTCATCGCCGTGTTGAGGCGCGCATTCGCCTCCATCTGCTCTCGGGTGATGGTCCGCAGCACCCTCCCCACCCGTCGGCCGGGGACGATGAACAGCGGCAGGACGAGCACGGCGGCGATGGTGAGCCGCCACTCCAGCTGCAGCATCACCAGGATCGTCGCCACGGCCGACAGCCCGTTCGAGATGACCGAGATCAGGGTCCCGGTGACGGCCGACTGGGCGCCGACCACGTCGTTGTTGAGTCGCGACATGAGCTCGCCCGGCTTGGACATCGTGAAGAAGGCAAGCGACATCCGCTGCAGGTGGCCATACAACCCGGTGCGGAGGTCGAAGATGATGCCCTCGCCGGCCCGCGAGCTCGCCCACCGCTGTACCACCCCCAGCACGCCGGTCAGGACCGGCACCGCGATCATGGCCACACCGAGCACCGTCACCCGATCGATATCCTTGTCGGGAATGGCGCGGTCCAGCAGGTCACGCATCAGCAGAGGCGGCGCCAGCGAGATCACGGTGATCAACGCGATGGTCGCCAGCACGATGACCAGGAGTCCCCGGTAGGGCCGGGCGTAGGACAGGACGCGCCGGAGCAGGGCGCGGTCCACCCTAGGACGATCCCGCTCCTCGTCGTAGCGGATGTAGGACCGCCAGCCTCCGTGGTACATGGGACCGCCCGCGCTCAGGTGCTCAGCATCGACTGCAGGGTGAACAGCGACTCGGCGATGGCGGAGCACGCTGGTTCGCCGACACCCGTCCTGCAGAAGAGCTGATAGACGTAGTCGTGCTCAGTCCAGGTGATCTCGCGCCCCTCACTGACCTGGAACTCAAAGAGTTCACCCGGTTCCGGGTCTCCGGCAGCACGCAGTCCGACCCGCAGCACGGCCAGCTGAGCCTCGGTTCTGGGGCGCTCGTACGGCTCACCGACCCACATACCGAAGGCGGCAGCCGTCGACGGGTCGAGTACCACCGACTGCACGTCGAAGACGAGCTGGCTGGAGATGTGGGTGACCCGCCCGGGGACCAGCTGCGGGAACTCGATGCCGGGAAGGGCGGCGGCGATCTCGCGACGCGACGCCTGGATGAACGGTGTGATGCCATCACCTCGGGTCCATACCGCGGAGAGCAGTTCGACGCCGTCCAGCCCACCGGTGTCGGCACCGAGGCCGTCGTTGGCCCACGCGACCTCGGTGACGGCGGTCAGGCGCAGCGCAGGACCCTCCGTAGCCGCCGTGGTCGTGGTGGCGATGCGGGGCTCGTCGCCGTACACCACGCCGCGCGAGAAGTCGCCGACGCCGCCGAGGAGGTCGGAACAGCCCGTGAGCAGCACGAGGGCGATGGTGGTGGCGGCTCTGCGCATCGGGTGATTATCCCCGCTCGGAACGCCTATCTGGGGGAGGTAGCCTCGAACCGTGGCGCTCCTCTCACACGAAACCTGGACCCCGCCCGCCCTCGACACCGCCATCTCGGCGACGCTGCTCACCAGGGCGGACCGCGAGGGGCTGGCGACGGTCCGCCTGTTCGTCCCGGAACGAGCGGTCGTCTTCGGACGGCAGGACTCGGTGCGGCCCGGTTTCTCCCGCGCCGTCGTCGCCACCCGGGCGGCCGGATTCGCACCGGTGCTGCGCCTGGCCGGCGGCCGTGCCGCGGTGTTCCACGAGGGCACGGTGGCGGTCTCCATCGCCGAACCGACCGCCTACCCCCGTGAAGAGATCCGTGGGCGCTTCGTCGCCGTGGCGGGCGTGATCGCCGCCGCGCTGCGATCACTCGGTGCGGATGCCCGCGTCGGCGAGGTCCCGGGTGAATACTGCCCCGGGGAGTATTCGGTGAATCTGGGAGGTACCCGAAAGGTCGCCGGCCTCGGCCAACGCCTCCGTCGGGGAGGCGCCCACGTCGGGGGCGTCGTGGTCGTCGACGATGCCGAGACCATCAACGCGGTACTGGTGCCCGTGTACGACGCCCTGGGGTACGACTGGGATCCCGGGGCGACGGGCGCCCTCGGCTCCGGCGTGACCCCCGCGGTGGTGATCGAGGCGGTGGTCACCGCTCTCGGTGAGGCGGGCTGGCGTCTCACCCCGGGGCCGATCGCCGACGAGGTCATCGAGGACGCCCGGACCCGCCTCGGTGACCACGAGCTCACCGATAGGGTGGCGTGATGCGCGTCGTCGTCATCAACGGCCCGAATCTCAATCTGCTCGGAACCCGACGCCCCGACGTGTACGGGACCACCACCCTCGCCGAGCTCGAGCACCTGTGTCGCACCTGGGGTGAGGAACTGGGGATGCGCATTCACACCTTCCAGTCGAACCACGAGGGGGCGATCCTGGACCGACTCCACGAGTGCCCGGGGAACGCCGACGGGGTGGTGATCAACCCGGGTGCCCTCACCCACTACTCCTACAGCCTGCACGACGCGATCGAGGCGATCGCCCTTCCCGTGGTGGAGGTCCACATCTCGGACATCACGGCGCGGGAGGAGTGGCGACGGGTGAGCGTCGTCACCACGGCGTGCGTGGCCACGATCAACGGCCTCGGGATCGACGGCTATCGCGAGGCGCTGCGCCTCCTCGCAGACCGCCGCTAACCCTATCTGGCGAGACGCCGACACCGAGCGGCCGAGTCGGGCAGGTCACGCAGACGCCGTGCGAGACGATCGTTCATCGGCGGTGAGGTAGGGGGACGTTTCGACTGCCCGATCAGGGGATCGGAGTGAACGGCCACACCGCTGGCACCACCAGCATGGCGACGCCGAACAGGAGCACGTTGAGCGGGCCACCGACCCGCGGAAAGTCGGTGAACCGATAGTTGCCGACACCGTAGATGAGCAGGTTGGACTGGTGTCCGATGGGCGTGAGGAACGTGGTCGACGCGCCGATGGCGATACCCATGAGGAACGGGTAGGGCTCGAACCCCATGCCGACGGCGATGGCGATGCCGATCGGCGCCAGCAGCACGGCGGCGGCGGCGTTCGACATCACCTCGGTGAGCAGCGTGGTGAAGATGATCAGCCCGGCCAGGACTACGTAGGGACCGAAGTCGCCGACCAGGTCGACCAGGTTGTCGGCGAGCCACCGCGCCGTACCCGAGTGATCGTCGTCCATGGCTATCCCCAGCGGCATCATGAAGGCGATCAGGAAGATGACCCACCACTCGATGTCTTGATACATCTCCTCGGGGCGGATGCAGCCGGTGAGGAGCATCAACAGGACGCCGACCATCCCGGCCACCGAAATGTGCAACAAGCCGGTGGCGGCAGTGATGATGGTCAGGGCCATGCTGGCCAGTGCCAGGGGAGCCTTCTTCGGGAGGCGACGCTTCGACTCGATGCGATTGACCATGAGGAAGTCACGGCTCGCCGCCATGTCGCTCAATGCATTCTCGGGTCCCTGCACCAGCAACACGTCGCCGACCTCCAGAGGCACCGTGATGAACCGGTCTCGCAGCGTCTCGCCGCGGCGTCGCAGGGCGAGGACGAGCACTCCGTACCGCCGGCGGAGCCAGCCGCGGGCGATGGTGGTGCCCACGAGGCGAGACCCGGGGGCGATCGCCGCCTCGCCCAGGCGAGTGTCCTCGCTGGTGAGGGCCTCGGCGGTCAGTTTGGTTTCGGCATAGATGTCGAGCGGCCGCGACGACTCCCCCACCAGGTCGGTGATGCTGCCCTCCACGACCAGCCGATCCCCGACCCGCAGGACCATGTCGGGGCTCGGCGTCAGGACGGTCAGGGCGTCGTCGACGGACCGCTGCACGCGCAGCACGGTGAGTCCCAACGACGAGTGGATGTCGCTCTCGGCCAGCGTCTTGTCGGCGAAGGGGGACCCCTCCGGGACGATGAGTTCGGTCAGGTAGTCCTGGAGGGCGTAGGTCTCGGTCAGGTCGCCACCGGACCCTTCACGCTCGGGGATGAGGAACCGGCCCACCAGCGCCATGTAGGCGGCGCCGACGGCGAGGACTGCCAATCCGGTGGGGAGAAAGTCGAACATCTCGAAGGCGTCCCACCGGCTCTCCTCCAGGGCGATCGACACCAGCAGGTTGGGGGGCGTGCCGATGACGGTGGTGAGGCCGCCGAGGAGCGATCCAAAGGACAGGGGCATGAGGAGCTTGGCGACGGGATAGCCGGTCTGACGGGAGATGACGAACATCGCCGGCATGAGCACCGCCACCGCGGCGATGTTGTTCATGAACGCCGACATGACGCCGGAGGTCAGCATGACGATCAGGGTGAGCCGTACCGGACTACTCCCGCCCGCCCTGGCCACGAAACCGGCGATCCAGTCGGCCACCCCGGTGCGCACCAGCCCTGCGCTGAGGATGAACATGGCCACCACGGTGATCACCGCGGGATTGGAGAAGCCGGAGAAGCCGTCGGCGACGTCGACGGTGCCGCTGAGCAACAGGGCCAGGGTCACACCGAGGGCCACCACATCGGGCCGGGTGACCTCGAGCGCAAACAGCACGAGGGCGACGAGGATGAGACCGAGGACGAATGCATGCTCCATGGGGTGGGGCGAGTGTAGGGAGCGGGTCAGAGGCAGCCGGGGCCAGACGCCGCGCGCCTAGCCTCCTGGCGATGCGCCTCCTCCTGGTACGCCACGCCAAGTCGGACCGCCCGGACGGCGTGGACGACCACGATCGGCCGCTCGCCCGACGAGGCGTCACCGATGCCGAGGCGATCGGCGCCCATCTAGCCCGGCTCGACCTGGTGCCCTCCCGGATCGTCTCGTCGACCGCGGCGCGCGCCGCCTCCACCGCCGGGATCATCGCCGCCGCCGCCGGATGGGATTACGTCACGGATCCCCACATCTACGGAGGCGGGGTCGCCGCGCTCCTCTCGGCCGCATCCGGGCGGGGGGACGTGATGCTGGTGGGCCACGAGCCGACCCTCTCCATGGCCGTCGAGGCCCTGAGTGGTGCCCTCGTCACAATGGTGACCTCAGCCGTCGTCTGCATCGACACCACCAGCGACGCCGCCGGGACCTGGAGGGGCACGGTCCGATGGATGCTCACCCCGGAAGCAGTACGCGGACTCCGGCGGTGAGACGGCTCGGGGCGTCGATCGCCTACCTGGCGGGCGTTCGGTTCGTCTTCAACACGATCCTCCGAATGATGTCCGTGTTCCTCCCGGCGATCGCGCGGGGGCTGGGCGTCTCACTGGAGAGCGCCGGGCTCCTGGTATCGGCGCGGTCGCTCGCCGGCGCGGCCATCCCCGCCGTGGTCGCCACCGCGGGACGCGGCGAGCGGCGTCTCCGCCTCGCCACCTGGGGCATGGTGCTGTTCACCGCCGGGGCGCTGCTCACCGCTGCCACCAGCGTCTATGCGGGGGCGCTCGCCGGATTCGTACTGCTCGGTCTCGCCAAGCCGGCGTTCGACACCGCCGCCATCGCCTACGTGGCCGACCGGACGCCGTACGACCGCCGGGCGCGTTACCTGTCCATCATCGAGCTGACCTGGGCCGGTGGACTCCTCATCGGTGCCCCGGCGTGTGGATGGCTCATCTCCCGCTTCGACTGGACCGCCCCCTTCTGGGTAGCAGCGGCCCTCGGAGCCGGTGCGATCGCATCGGCTCCGTTCTTTCTCGATGCCGATGTCGGGGACGGCGAGCTGCGGCGAGCACCACTGGCTCTCAACCGATCCGCCATCGCCCTGCTCGGCGTCCTGGTGGCGATCTCGGTGGGTTCCGAGATCGCCTTCGTGGTGTTCGGCGCCTGGATGGAGGACGTGTTCGACCTCTCGCTCGTCGCGCTCGGGGCGGCAGGGCTGGCCATCGGCGCGGCCGAACTCATTGGCGAGGGAGGCGTGTTCGCTTTCGCCGACCGGGTGGGTAAGCGCCGCATGGTCATGTTCGGCAGTGGGGCCTCGGCGATCGGCTACGCCGCGCTCGCCGGCGTGGCGGACGACCTCACCCTCAGCCTCGTGGTCCTCGGCACCGTCTTCATCGCCTTCGAGATCACCGTGGTGTCGGCCCTGCCCCTGGCCACCGAAGTGGTCCCCCACGCCCGGGCGAGGTTCCTGGCCCTGATCATCGTCGCCGTCAGCATCGGCCGGGCGATCGGAGCCGCCATCGGCCCGCTCGTCTACCGATCGGGAGGCATGCCGGCGAACGCCCTCGTCGCGGCCGGGACGATGGCCGTCGCCTTCGTCCTCATCATCCGCTGGGTCAGGGAGTAGCCCGTAGCACCGCTCTCGCTACTCGCTACTCGCTACTCAGAGCCTCGCGATGCGCTCCACAAGGAGGTCGAAGAAGCCGTCGGCGTCGACCCGGCGCATCCAGGTGGCATTGGGCTCGGCGGTGGTCATGCCCCACCAGTCGACCACGGTCATCCCCATGGTGAGTTCCGACGACGTCTCGACGGCGACGGCAACATGGCGGCCGGTGAAGAGGTCGGGGCGGATGAGGTGGGCGATGACGCACGGATCGTGGAGCGGGCCCCCGACCATCCCGTACTTCTCCACGTCGTAGCGCTCGTAGAACTCGAGCATGCCGTGGACCGCCCGGCCGGCCGGAGTGTCGATGGCGGCGAACCGCTCCATGTGGCGGGGCTCCATGAGCGCGCGGTGGGTCACGTCCAACGACATGACCGTGATCGGGACCCCGCTGCGGAACACGATGTCGGCGGCGTGGGGATCCACGTAGATGTTGAACTCGGCGGTGGCGGTGGTGTTGCCGCCCTCGAAGAAGCCCCCGCCCATGAGCACGATCTCTGCGAGCCGCCCGGCGATCTGCGGCTCGCGGGCCAGTGCCATGCCGACGTTGGTCAGCGGTCCGAGGGGACACAGCGTGATCGTGCCGGGGTCGGCAGCCATCACGATGTCGATGATGGCGTCTACGGCGTGTCCCTCGGCGAGGGGTGTGGTCGGGTCGGGCAGATCCGCCCCGTCGATGCCGGTCTCGCCGTGCACGTATTCGGCCGTGATCAGGTCGCGCACCATCGGCTTGACCGATCCCGAGTAGACCGGCACGTCGGGTCGACCAGCCAGCTCGACCATCTTGAGCGAGTTGACCGTGGTGAGCGTGAGCGGGACGTTGCCGGCGACCGCCGTGATGGCGACCACGTCGAGTTCCTCGGGGGAAGCGAGGGCGAGCAGGATGGCGACGGCATCGTCCTGCCCCGGATCAGTGTCGATGATGATCTTGCGAGGAGCCATGGCAGAGCAGGCTAGAGCCTCGCGAGCGCGCACGATTGCGACCACGAACGCTCAACGCTCAACGCTCAACGCCAGACGCTCTTGCGTTGAGCGTGAAGCGTTGAGCGTCTTCGCCGCGATAGCCTCCCCCCATGTCCGTGGCCATTCGCACCGTGGAGATGCACACCGGGGGCGAACCGGTTCGGATCGTCGTCGACGGGTTCCCGCCGATCCCCGGCGACACCATCCTCGACAAGCGGCGGTACGCCCGGGATCACCTCGACCATCTGCGTCGACTGCTCATGTTCGAGCCGAGGGGCCATGCCGACATGTACGGAGTGATCCCCGTCGAGCCGGACCACCCCGACGCCGACCTGGCGGTCCTGTTCATCCACAACGAGGGGTACTCGACCATGTGCGGGCACGCCACCATCGCCCTCGGCCGATGGGCGGTCGACTCCGGGCTCGTGCCTGCCGCCGGGGCCGAGACCCCGGTGGCGATCCAGGTGCCGTCGGGCCTCGTGAAGGCGGTCGTCGACACCGGAGGGCCTGAGCCGGGCCGCGTTCGATTCGAGAGCGTCCCCTCCTTTGTGGCTCACGCCGACCTCCCGGTCGTCGTCCCCGGCCACGGCGAGGTGACCGTCGACATCGCCTTCGGTGGCGCGTTCTATGCCTTCGCCGATGCTGGCGCCTACGGGCTCGACCTGGAGACGAGCAGGCTGCGCAACCTGGTCGACGCCGCCTGGGCCACCACCCTGGCCGTTCAGGAGGCCGGGGTCCCGCTCCCCCACCCCGACCACCCGGACCTCCAGTTCCTCTACGGCACGATCCTCACCGACGGCAACGACGCCTGGTCCGACGAGCCCACCCGCAATCTGTGCGTCTTCGCCGAGCGCCAGGTGGATCGCTCTCCGACCGGCTCGGGAGTGTCGGCGCGCATCGCCATCCAGCGGTCCCGGGATCAGATCGCACCCGGCCAGACCCGCCTTTTCGAGAGCATCGTCGGCTCCCGGTTCACCGGCCGCCCCGTCGCCGACACCGAGGTGGGCGGGATCCCTGCGGTCGTCGTGGTAGTGGGCGGCCGCTCCCACTACACGGGCGAGTCGACGTTCACCCTCGAGGACGACGACGACCTCCCCGCATTCCTGGTGCGGGAGTAGCGAGGAGCGAGGAGCCTGGGGCCTGACACCGGCGTAGGCTTTGGTGAGGAGGTCCACCGATGGTCGGTCACTCTGGGAGGCTGCTTGGCGTCGGACTTGCGGTCGTCCTGGCTTCGTGTGCGGGAACTCCCTCCGCCGACCTACCTGCCGACGTCTCGACGATCACGGCCATCGCCACCGCGATGCCGACAACCGTCAGCAACCACTTCGACAACCCCGCCGACGCGGCCACAGCGGCGGCTCGGGCCGAGAACCCCGATCTCGTCGATCCGCGCCTCACCCGGATGGTCGGTGTTTACGCCGACGCCACAACCGTCGACCTGCGGGTACAGATACAGGCTGAGGGTTTCTGCCACTGGTACGGGGTCAGCGGTCACGTCCAGGGCGGGGCGCTGCAGTGGAGCGCACAACCGGCCAGCCCCTGCACCGAGTAGCACCCACTCGCTACTCGCTACTCGCTACTCGCTAGCGTCTCGGGTGTTCGCTGAGGAGAGGTTCGAGCATGGGTCCGATGATCATCGCTGGCACGAACGGTGGCCTCGAGGGGGCGTGCGGCGCCGATCCAGGTCTGGTCTGCGATTGGGTGTTCCAACTCACGTCGAACCCTGCGGCGGCCCGATTCGCCGACTGGTTCGTCGCCAAGCCGCTCAAGATCGTCCTCATCCTCCTCGTTGCCTATGTGGTCAGCCGGCTGCTCAACCGGTCGATCAGGCGCCTGGTGACCCGCGTCGCCGAGCGACCGGATCCGCCGGCTCTCGACGCCGAAGCCGGCCCGGCCGACCGCGGGGGGCGGCTCGCCGCTCTCAGATCCCGGGCCCTGGCCACCACCGATGCCTTCACCCTCAGCGAACGCCGCCGCCAACGCGCCCAGGCCCTCGGGATGGTCCTCAGGAGCATCGCCTCGCTCGTGATCTTCGCCCTGGCGATCATGATCATCCTCGCCGAGTTCGGGATCAGCCTGGGCCCGCTCGTCGCCGGCGCGGGTGTGATCGGCATCGCCCTCGGTTTCGGCGCCCAGTCGCTGGTCCGGGACTTCCTGAGCGGCATCTTCATGCTCATCGAAGACCAGTACGGGGTGGGTGACGTCGTCGATCTCGGAGACGCCACCGGTGTCGTCGAGGAGGTCAGCCTCCGGACCACCCGACTGCGCGACGTCGAAGGCACCGTGTGGTTCGTGCCCAACGGCGAGATCCGCCGGGTCGGCAACAAGTCGCAGGGCTGGGCCCGGGCCGTCCTCGACGTCGAAGTCGCTTACGACACCAACCTGGACCACGCCTCGGAGGTCATCAAACGGGTGGCCGACGAGCTGTGGCAGGGTGACTTCGAGCGCTTCACCGTCCTCGAGGAACCCGAGGTGGTGGGCGTTCAGGCCCTGGGCGACTCGGCGATCGCCATCCGGGTCATGCTCAAGGTCGGGCCGAGTCAGCAGTTCGCCACCGCCCGCGAGATGCGGCGGCGGATCAAAGACGCCTTCGAAGCGGAGCACATCGACATCCCGTTCCCCCAGCAGGTCATCTGGAACCGGACCGACGGCGCCGGCGGCGAGAACGCGTGACCGACCGACCCGCTCCCACCGACCGCGAGCCGATGACGACGCGCCGGCCCCCTGCCCCGCGACGCATTCACGGCAATCGCACGCTCAACCTGCGCTCGATCCGGGCCATCGGCTACGACATGGACTACACCCTTATCCACTACCGGGTCGAAGAGTGGGAACGCAGCGCCTTCGAGCACACGAAGGAGCGCCTCAAGGCGACAGGCTGGCCGGTCGAGGACATCGTGTTCGACCCGGAGTCGGTGATCCGTGGACTCACCATCGACCTTGAGCTGGGCAACCTGGTCAAGCCCACTCGCTTCGGCTACGTGATCAGGGCGGCGCACGGCACCCAGTTTTTCGAGTTCGATCGTCTCCGCTCCGAGTACGAGGGGGTGACCGTCGACCTCGCCGAGGACCGCTGGGTATTCCTCAACACGCTGTTCTCGCTGTCGGAGGCGTCCTTGTACGCCCAGCTGGTCGACCGGTACGACGCCGGCGTCCTGCCGAAGATCAACGGATACGCCGACCTGTACAAACGGATTCGCTCGGCCCTCGACGCCGCCCACATGGAAGGGCAGCTCAAAGAGGAGATCCTCGCCGACCCCAACCGCTTCGTGGTCCCGGACCCGGACATCGTGCTCACCCTCCTCGACCAGAAGCACGCCGGAAAACGGCTGCTCCTCATCACCAACTCGGACTGGAACTACACCAGGCCGATCATGACCTACGCCTTCGACCCGCACCTTCCGAAGGGCACCACCTGGCGGGACCTGTTCGACGCGGTCGTCGTGTCGGCCGAGAAACCCAACTACTTCATGGAGCGTCGACCGATGTACCGCGTCGTCGATGAAGAGCGAGGACTTCTCGAGCCACACCGTGGCACGGTCGACCCGGGAACCGTCCTGGTGGGTGGTGACGCCATCCAGATGGAGACGTATCTCGGACTGCACGGTGCCGAGATCCTCTACGTCGGCGATCACCTGTACGCAGACGTGTCGGTGACCAAGGCGACCCTGCGGTGGCGCACCGCCCTGATCCTGCGCGAGCTGGAGAGCGAGATCGAAGCCGCCCAGGCGTTCCGTGCCCGCGAGGCCCGGCTGCAGGCACTGATGGGGACCAAGGGACGGCTGGAACGCGAGCTCGCCCACGCCCGACTCGACCTGCTGCGGGCCCGCGCCGGTCACGCCACGCCGGACGGCGATGCGGGCACCGCCGACGCCCGGGCCGAGGAGATCCGGGGACGGCTCTCCGCACTCGACGACGAGATCGCCCCGCTCGCCATCGCCGCCGGGGAGCTGCGCAACCCAGCCTGGGGGCCGCTGATGAGGTCGGGCAACGACAAGAGCTTGTTCGCCCGACAGGTGGAGCGCTACGCCGACGTCTACACCTCGCGGGTCTCCAACTTCCTCAGAGCCACGCCGTACGGGTTCCTGCGGGCGGCGCGGGTCAACCTCCCGCACGACGGCTGACGATCAGCCGCCGGAGGGCCGGGCCAGCACCACTGTCACCGCCACTTCGGGCAGGGTGTCTCCGGGTTCGACGTGCACTTCGACCCGGAAGTCCTCGAGGCCGACCTCGATGCCGGCCCGGCGCAGCGCCCCGGCACCTTCACCGGCGGCGAAAGCGACGCCTGCGATGAGTTCTCGAATGTCGTCCACGATCCCTCCCCTTGGCCGCGACGGCGTCGGCGGCTCAGACCACAGGGTGCTCGAATGGTGTCTCCGCGGCGTCCCAGCCCGGCGTGACCGGAATCCCCCGCTTGCGCTCATGATGGTGCCTGCGCCGGGCAAACCCCGGCCACAATCTGGTGAACCGGCAGCTCTCCAGCGATCCGTGACCGCCGGAGGTCCTCCGGCGGCGGCGGCGGGCGGTTCAGCCCTTCGCTTCGGTGAGGGCTTCCTCGAAGGCCTGGAGGGAGTCGGCGACGTCCTCGTCGCTGTGGGCGCTGCTGACGAACCACGGTTCCTTGGCGTCGTCGACGGGGAGCACCCCCCTGCGGATGAGGCCCATCACGACCTCGCCGTACAGCTCGTCGTCGTGACCCTCGAGGTCGCGAAACTCGCTGGGCGGCTCGTCACCGAAGAACAGCCCGAACATGGAGGGGTGGCCGATCGGCTGAACGGGGACACCGGCGTCGGCGGCGATCGATCCGATGCCGTCCATGAGATCGCGGCCTGCGGCCTCGACCCGCTTGAGCGGCTCGCCGGTCAGGATCTCGTCGAGCGTCGCCAGGGTCGCCGCCGCAGCGATGCCATTGCCGCTGTATGTGCCGGCCTGCATGATGCCGCCCTTCTCCCAGGCGCCGATGAAGTCGTCGGTGCCGGCGACGGCGGCCACCGGGAACCCGTTCCCCATGCACTTGGCGAAGGTCGCCAGGTCCGGTGTGACCCCGAACGCCTCGACGGCACCGCCGATGGCGATACGGAACCCGGTCTTGACCTCGTCGAAAATGAGCACCACGCCGTACTCGTCGCAGAGCTTTCGGATGCCCTCGAGGTAGCCCTCCTTGGGCAGGATCCCGAAGGCGTTGCCCAGGACCGGCTCGACGATCACCGCGGCGAGGCGATGTCCATCGGACCGGAACAGCCGCTCCAGATACTCCAGATCATTGAACGGGGCAACCCTCACCAGCGAGCGGATCGCCTCGGGGATACCCGACGACGCCTGGACCGGGATCGGACTGAGCCGCGAACCGAGCGCAGAGCGATCGGCGCCGGCGGTCGAGAAGGCGAGATAGTCGTGGGCGCCGTGATACGTCCCCTCGAACTTGAGGATCAGCTCACGCCCGGTGATTGCCCGGGCGAGGCGGATGGCGTGCATCGTCGCCTCGGTGCCGGTGTTGGTGAAGCGAAGCCGATCGACCCACGGCACCGCCTCTTTGAAGCGCTCTGCCGCCTGGATCTCGCGTGCACTGGTCATGGCGAACGTGGTGCCGGCTGCGGCAGCTTCGGCAACGGCGGCGGACACCGCCGGATGACCGTGGCCCAGGATCACCGGGCCGAACCCGAGGTGGTAGTCGATGTAGCGCTTCCCGTCCATGTCGTAGACGTGGGAGCCCTCGCCACGGTCGATCACCAGCGTGTCGTCGTCACCCCAGTAGCGGAACCAGCTGGACACACCGGCCACCAGTGAGCGCTTCCCCCGCTCGAACCAGGCCGCTGTCTCCTGACCCTGGATACCCATCATCGCCCTTTCGCTTCGGTGTGGATCGGCGGTCAGCGTACTCGGTCGGTATCGTGCCGGAAATGCCGTTTCTCGGAGGACCCCCATGCCTCAGGACCTGAAGCTGTACCTCGCCGGCGAGTGGACCGAAGGCACCGGAGACCGTCACCACGAGCTCCGCAGCCCGGTCACCGGCGAGCACATCGCCAACGTTCCGCTCGCCTCACAGGCCGACATCGACCGTGCGGTGGCCGCCGCCCGGACCGCTCAGGACGACTACCGCCACTGGTCGGCCTTCGAACGCGCCGACCTGTGTGCCCGCATCGCGGCCGCCATCGAGCCGATGGTCGAGGAGATCGCCCGCATCCAGACCCTCGAACAGGGCAAGCCGTATCACGCCGAGTCGCTGGAAGACATCAAGGAGGCCAACCAGTACTTCCTCAACGCCTCGGAAGACATCAAACGGCTCAGGGGTGAGGTGATCCCCACCACCGACCGCAACAAGCGCATGTTCACCGTCCGACGCCCCGTTGGCGTCTGGGCGGCCATCACGCCGTGGAACTTCCCGGTCACCATCCCGCTCGAGTACGTCGGGCCGGGCCTCGCCGCCGGCAACGCCGTCATCGTCAAGCCGCCGGAGTTCACCTCGTGGGGACTGCTCGAGCTGGCCAGGGCGTTCGACGAGGCCGGCGTGCCGAAGGGACTGGTCTCGATCATCCCCGGCGGACGGGAGATCGGCGAGTGGCTGGTGGCCCACGACGGCATCGACGCCATCGGCTTCACCGGGTCCTCCGAGACCGGCCGCAAGATCATCTCGCAGATGGGCATCAAGCGCTCGATCATGGAGATGTCGGGCAACGGGCCGATGATCGTGGCCGAAGACGCAGACGTCCAGGCAGCGGCCTCGGCTGCCGTCTACGGCGCCTATTACAACGCCGGCCAGGTGTGCTGCGCCACCGAGCGGGTGATCGTCCTCGACGCCGTCCACGAGGAGTTCGTCGGTCACGCCCTGGCGGCGGCCAAGGACGTGCGGCTCGGCGACCCGTTCGACGAGAGCACGACGATGGGACCGCTCAACAACGAGATGACGGCCTCCAAGATGGACCGACACCTCGCCGATGCCATCGAGCGCGGGGCGACGGTGCTGCTCGGTGGCGGGCGCGCCGCCGGCTTCCCCACCGACCTGTACTACGACTTCACCGTCGTCGACGGCGTCGGCGAAGACACCCTGCTGTCGCGCGAGGAGTCGTTCGGACCCGTTCTACCGATCCTGCGGGCCGCCGACGACGACGAGGCGGTGGCGATGGCCAACCGCACCCGGTTGGGCCTTCAGGCGGCGGTGTTCACCAAGAGCCTGAGCAAGGCGTTCTGGTACGCCGACCGGATCCGCAGCGGCACGGTCGTCATCAACGACTCGACGGACTTCTGGGAGACATTCCAGCCGTTCGGCGGCGCCGCCGGCACCGACACCGGCTGGGGCCGCGGCTCGATCGAAGAGTTCACCGACCTCCAGACCATCGTCCTGGACGTCTCGTGAGCCATGAGCTGGGAGGAGGTAACGCCTCGTGACCTCCTCCCACTGGCACCCCTTCTCATTCATGGCGGCGGTGGACCGGTCCGAGCTGGTCATCGATCGCGGCGAGGGCTCCGTCGTCTGGGACACCGCCGGCAACCGGTACCTCGACGGCACGGCCTCGCTCTGGTACTGCCAGGTGGGCCACGGCCGGACGGCGATCGTCGACGCCATGGCCGAACAGGCCCGACGCCTCGAGGCGTATCACACGTTCGGCGACTTCTCCAACGGGCCCGTCGGTGCCCTGGCGGATCGCCTCGCCGCCATCGCCCCGGTGCCCCGCAGCCGGGTGTTCTTCACCAGCGGCGGGTCCGACGCCGTCGACACGGCAGCGAAGATGGCCCGCCGTTACTTCCACCTGACGGGAGAGCCCGAACGCCGGGTGCTGATCACCCGCTCGTGGGCGTACCACGGCATGCACGGCTTCGGCACCAGCCTCGCCGGGATCCCGGGCAACGCCGACGGCTACGGACCACTCATGCCCGACATCGTCTCTGTCCCGTACGACTCGACGGAGGCGCTGGCCGATGCGGTCGTTGAAGTCGGTGCCAACCGTGTCGCCGGCTTCTATTGCGAGCCGGTGGTGGGCGCTGGCGGCGTCCGCCCGGCTCCGGAGGGGTATCTGAAGGACGCCCGGCGCATCGTCGACGAGGCCGGAGCACTCTTCATCGCCGACGAGGTGATCACCGGCTTCTGCCGAACCGGTGACTGGTTCGCCTCCAATCGGTTCTCGCTGGAACCCGACCTGATCACCTTCGCCAAAGGCGTCACCTCCGGGTACCTGCCGATGGGCGGCGTGATCGCCGCCCCGCGGGTGTGGGAGCCGTTCGCCGCCGAGGGAGCACCGATGTTCAAGCACGGCTACACCTACTCGGGGCATCCGACGGTCGCCGCAGCCGCCCTCGCCAACCTGGACATCCTGGAGGACGAGAACCTGGCGGGACGCGCCCTGACCCTCGAGTCGCGACTGGTGGAGGCCCTGGACACTCTCACCGACCATCCCCTGGTCGCCGGGCACCGCTCCGGCGTGGGGTTCCTCGGCGCCGTCGTCCTCGACCCCGAGCGGATCGCCGCCGATCCGGACTTCCCGGTGAAGGCGTACCTCGCCTGCAGGGAACGCGGCCTCATCTCCCGGGCGATCGGTGGCGACGCCCTTCAGGTGTCCCCGCCGCTGGTGCTCACCGATGCCGAGCTCGACGAACTGGTCACCACGATGCGAGCGGGGCTGGATTCTCTGCACTGATGCGCAGAGAATCCAGCTCCGCAGCCTGCAGCATGCAGTCCGTCTTGGCTGCCTGCTGCCTGCTGCCCGCTGAAGCCGGCGCAGCCGGCTTCTAGTTCCTCGCCTGGCTGAAGTAGTCGGTGAAGTTGATCTCGAAGTCGCCGGTGTCCACGATGAACTCCAGGCGCTCGAACGACTCTTCGCTCGGGTAGATCGACTCGTCCTCGAGGATCTCGGGATCGATGAACTCCTCCGCCGCCTCGTTCGGGCTGGCGTAGTAGTTCCAGTTGGTCAGGGCCGCACCGTTCTCCGCATCCAGGAGGAAGTTGATGAACGTGTGCGCCGTGCACGGATGCTCGGCATTCGTCGGAATGGACATGTTGTCCACCCACACGGTGCCGCCCTCTTCGGGCACGAAGTAGGTGTAACGGTCCCACCCGTCCACCTCGTCGATGGCGAAGAAGAACGTCCCCGAGAACCCGTGAGACACCGCCACTTCACCGGCGAGCAGGTCGTCGGTGTACTGCAGCGAGTCGAACTTGGTGATGTTGGCCGCAGCCACCAGGTCGGCGGCCTCCTGCAACTCATCGAGGCTCGTGCTGTTGAGCGAGTAGCCGAGGTACTTCAGCGCCGCACCCATCGTCTCGCGCGGGTCGTTGAGCATCGAGACGCCTGCCTGACCGGCGAGCTCCGGGTCGAACACCAGACCCCACGACGGCTCGAAGTCCTCACCGACGATGTCCATGTCTACGGCCAGACCGGTCGTGCCCCACTGATACGCCGCCGAGTAGCGGCCGCCCGGGTCGTACGCCGGATCGGCGAACGTGGGATCCAGGTTCGCCAGGTTGGGGATGGCGTCGCGCTGGAGTTCCACGATGAGGTCGTCTTCGATCATGATCGTGACCATGTAGTCGGACGGCACGATCACGTCGTACGCCTGACCCATCTGGATCTGGGCGAGCATCGTCTCGTTGGAGTCGTAGACGGTCTCGGTGACGGTGACGCCGTGCTGGTCGGCGAAGGCCGTCAGCAGGTCCGGATCGATGTATTCGCTCCAGTTGTAGAGGAGCAGGTCTCCGTCGGTCTGGTCGACCCCACAGGTGACATCACCGCCTCCGGCGTCGTCATCGCCACCGCAGGCGGCCGCCACGAGGGCGACGACGCCGATGATGGCGATGAGTCGCAGTTTGCTTGCCATGGGTTTGTATCCCTTCCTTGTGCTCAGGATCGTGAGCGGGCTCGCTGTACCACGAGCGACGCTCCGACGAGGACCATTGAGGCTACCAACATCAACACCGACACTGCGTTGATGAGCGGGCTCACCCCGCGCCGGACCAGGCCGAAGACGTACACCGGCAGCGTGGTCGAGCCGGGTCCGGTGACGAAGCTGGTGATCACCACGTCGTCGAGTGACAGGGTGAGGGCGAGCAGGGCGCCCCCGAGGACGCCGGGGAGGATCATGGGCAGCGTCACCTTGCGGAAGGTGGCCCAGCGACCGGCGTACAGGTCGGCGGCGGCCTCCTCGATCGACGGGTCCATCTGCCCGAGGCGGGCTCGGACGACGATGGCGACGAAGGAGATGTTGAAGGCGATGTGGCTGAGGGCGATCGTCCCCAGCCCGAAGGTGAACCGCACCCCGAAGAGCCCGTGGATCATCGCAAAACCCTGAGCGAAGAAGAGCAGCATCATCACGGCCATGGTGACGTCGGGGATGATCACCGGCATGTACAGCAGTCCGTCGTAACCGCGCTGCCCCCGATACCGGAACCGTTCCAGCGAGATGGCGGCGGCAGTACCGATCACCGTGGAAACCAGAGTCGCCATGAAGGCGACCACCAGGGAGTTGCGGATGGCGCCGGTCACGTTCGGGTTCTGGAACACCTCGCCGTACCACTTGAGGGTGCCTCCGGTCCATACCGACACGTTGCGCTCGTTGGCATTGAACGAGAAGGCGATGAGCACCAGGATCGGCAGGTAGAGGAAGGCGTACACCAGCCAGGCGTTCGCCGCCAGCAGGCGCTGCACCGGGCCGCGTCGACGCCTCCCGACGTTCACAGGTTCCTCCCCCCCACCCGGAAGTACACGACGGTGGCCAGGAGCATCACCGACATGATGGCGAAGGAGAGCGCCGACCCGAACGGCCAGTTGCGAGCGGCGAGGAACTGGTCGACGACGTACTGGCCGAGCAGGGTCGAGGTGGAGCCGCCGAGGATGGCCGGCGTCACGTAGGCGCCGATGGCAGGGATGAACACCAGGATCGACCCGGCCACCACGCCGGGCCGGCTCAGCGGCCAGGTGATCTTGCGGAAGGCGGTCCAACCAGATGCATAGAGGTCCCGCCCCGCCTCCACGAGGCTCCAGTCCATGCGTTCGATGGCAGCGTAGAGGGGCAGGATCATGAAGGGCAGGAAGCCGTACACCAGGCCGATGAGGACCGCGGACGGGGTGAACAGCAGCCGCGTCTCCCCCAGGCCGAGCAGTTGGGTGATCTGCGAGACGAGCCCGTCCGAGCCGAGCAGCACCCGCCAGGCGTAGGTGCGCACCAGGAAGTTGGACCAGAACGGGATCATGATGAGCACCAGGAGCACGTTGCGCATCGCCCGCGACCTGGTCGCCACGAAATAGGCGAACGGGTACCCGACGAGCAGGCACAGCACCGTGGTGATCACCGCCAGGGTCAACGACCGCCAGGCGATCTGGCGCACCAGGGGCTCGGCGAGCCGGGCGTAGGAGTCGAAGTTGAGGTCCTCGAGACGGGTTGCGCCCGTCGAGGTGCGGGTTCCCAGCGAGTACACGAAGACGATGCCGAGCGGGATGGCGAAGAAGATCGTCAGGTAGATCCACGCCGGGAGGCCGATCAGGAAGCCACGGCGCGACTCGGCCCGACGGGCACCGCTCTCCAGGCTGGCCCGCTCGACCGGCTCGGCCGTCTGCACCATCAGGCCTCCAGCACCTGGGTGGCCGCAACCGGCCACGACACCACGACGTCGGCACCCTCACCGTGCGTGGACACGCCCGGCAGGTTGGGATGACGCACCCGCAGGTGGACCCCGGAGTCGCAATCCACCTCGTAAGTGATGGCGTCGCCCTGATAGACGCGTCGACGCACCCGGCCCGGCAGCGCGTTGAACCCCGTCTCCGGCTCCTCTCCGGCCGTGTGCAGCCCGATCTTTTCCGGCCGAATGGCGACCGTCACGGTGCGCCCCGCACCCGCCGGGGCGCCGACCACCGCGATCGCCGTACCACCCTCGAGGATCACCCGCTCGCTCCCGTCACTGGTGGCGCCGAGGAAGTTGGTCTCCCCGATGAAGTCGGCGACGAACCGGGTCGACGGGTGCTCGTAGATCTCCTCGGGAGTGCCGACCTGGAGCAGCCGGCCGTCGTGCATCACTCCGATGCGGTCCGACATGGTGAGCGCTTCTTCCTGGTCGTGGGTCACGTAGATGAAGGTGATCCCGACGCGCTCCTGCAACTCCTTGAGTTCGAATTGCATCGCCTGGCGCAATTTGAGATCGAGGGCTCCCAACGGCTCGTCGAGGAGCAGCACCTTGGGCTCGTTGACCAGGGCTCGGGCGAGGGCCACCCGCTGCTGCTGCCCACCGGAGAGTTGATCCGGTCGCCGCCCCTCCATGCCGTCGAGCCTGACCAGTTCGATCGCCCTGGCCACCCGCTCGTCGACCTCCGACCGGGGAACCTTCTGCATCTCCAGCCCGAAGGCGATGTTGCGGGCCACGGTGCGATGGGGAAACAGGGCATACGACTGGAACACGGTGTTCACCGGTCGTTTGTTGGGCGGGCGCAGCCCCATGTCCTCACCGAAGATCTCCAGCGCCCCGGCGGTGGGAAACTCGAGGCCGGCGATCATCCTCAGGGTCGTGGTCTTGCCGCAACCCGACGGACCCAGCAACGAGAAGAACTCCCCGTCCTCGATGACCAGGTCGACGCGATCGACGGCGATCACGTCGCCGAACCGCTTCTCGACCCCGTCCAGTCGAACCGCTGGCGTGCTCACCCTGATGCCTCCCGTGCGTGGACGATTGCCCCCCCGATCATGGTCATGTCGACCACCGCCTCGCCCGCCGGACCGGCATCGGCCTCGAACGGGTTCCGGTCGAGCACCACCAGGTCGGCGGCGAAGCCTACGGCGATCGAGCCACTCGAGTCGTCCCGGTGGTTGACGAACGCGGAGCCGGCGGTGAACCCGAGCATGGCGTCGTCGAGCCCGATGCACTCCTCCGGGTAAAACGGCTCCGCCAAACGATCCTGAGGCTCGCGGCGGGTCACCGCCACTTCCATCTCGAGCATCGGGTTCGGGGTGGAGACCGACCAGTCGCTCCCCATGGCGAGCCGGGCACCGGCCCGAAGCAGGCTGCGGAACGGGTACTGCCATGCGGCGCGCTCGGAACCGAGGAATGGGATGGTGAGGTCGGTCTGATACCCGTCGGAGCACGCCCAGAAGGGCTGGGCGTTGGCGACCGCGCCGAGGGCGGCGAACCGTGGCAGGTCGTCGGGATGGATCACCTGGATGTGTGCGATGTGGTGCCGACGGTCACCGGCTCCATTGGCCAGGCGAGCAGCCTCGATGGCGTCGAGTGCGTGGCGCACGGCGCGGTCACCGATGGCGTGGAAGTGGACCTGGAACCCGTGCCCGTCGAGGGCGGTGACCGCGGCCACCAACTCGTCGGGCTCGACGAAGTCGATGCCACGGCGCTCGCTCGGGGTGCCGGACGCGTCCAGGTACGGCTCGAGCATCGCGGCGGTGAAGTTCTCCGCCACGCCGTCCAACATGATCTTGACGCTCGTCGCCCGGTACCCGGGCACGGCATCGCGGCGCCGCTCCACCAGCTCGTCGATCTGTTCCAGGCCCCGGTCGCGCTCCCACCACAGTGCGCCGACGACGTCGACGGGGAGGCGACCCTGGGAGGCCAGCTCGAGGTAGGCGGCGTGGATCGAGGGGTCCACCGCGGCGTCCTGCCATGCGGTGATCCCGAGCGGGAGCAGATAGGCCAGCGCCGCCTCCAGGCCGACCAGATAGTCGGCGACTCCCACCGGTGGCATCACCGGGCCGACGAGGTCCATGGCCCCCTCCTGGAGGGTGCCCTGGGGACTCCCGTCGGGGGCGCGTTCGATCCGCCCGTCGACGGGATCAGGGGTGGTTGCGGTGATGCCGGCGGCGGCGAGGGCGGCCGAGTTGACCCAGGCACCATGACCGTCCCGATTGCGTAGGTAGGCGGGTCGATCGGGCACCAGCCGATCGAGCTCTTCGATCGTGGGCGTTCCCCCCGGGTACCAGTCCATGGCCCATCCCCCGCCGAGCACCCACGGCACATCGGGGTTGCGCCGGGCGTGGTCGTCGATCACCGCCGCAGCCTCGGCGGCGTCACGGCAGTCGTAGAGGGCGCACCGGGTGAGTTCGAGACCCGCCGTGGCCGGATGGATGTGGGCGTCCTGGAAGCCGGGCGTGATCAGCCTGCCCCGCAGGTCGATCACCTCGGTGTCTGCGCCGACGCGATCCTCGAGCTGGCGATCGGCGCCGACGGCCGTAATGGTCCGCCCCGAGGTCGCCACCGCGGTCGCCCCGGGCACGCCGAAGACGGCACCGTTGACGAACAGATACCGGTCGCCGCCCACTCGTCCTCCGTCCGGTTGCGCGTGGCGACGGGCAGTCTGGCACCGAGCGGCTGACCCTGCTCGACCGGATCAGAAGTCGGCGATATCTCCGGAGATGGCGGCGATCAACGACACCGGGTCGACCGCATCACGCACGATCCGCTCCAGCAGATCGGAGACGGCAATCCCTTCCGACCCCGCCCTAGCCCGCAGCTGTCGGACCAGATCGGCGGAGAGCCTCGCCTCGATGCGCTCCTTGCGCTCGACCCAATCGGGGGGCGCCGGGTTTCCCCAGCCGGCCAGCTCGTACATGGGCTCACCTCGTGAAATCACATGGATGTGATTACCCGCAGACGATACCCATGGCCGCGCGCCGCGACAAGGATTTTCGGCACCACTACCCGATCAACCGCTACCCGGTCAACTGCGCGGCATGGTCATGGTGCCGTTGGCGAACTCAGTGCCGTCGCCCTGGACGATGCGGTAGACGACGTCGAACCCTTCGGCCGTCACCGTCCCCTCGACCAGCAGCGACATCCCACCGAGGGAGGTGATGCTCGCCGCCTCGAAGTCGAGCACTCCCGCCTCGTCGATGTCGATCGTCGCCTCCCCGAACAGCTCCGACTCGGTCGTGTAAGGAGGGGGCTCCGACAGGTCGAACTCCAGCACCACCGGGTCGGGACTCCCCACGCCGAAGACGTTGCCTCCGAGCATGAGCGTGACGGTCACCAGAGTCCCGTCCACGGCGACGACCCCCTCGGCGGCACCGGTCGAGTCGAACGTCAGGTTGTTCCACTCGCCCGCGTACTCGCCCTCCAGGGCCTCCGCCATCGCCACCCGGCCAGCGGCTTCGTCCATGGTCGTAGCGGGGGCCTCACCCTCCGTGGTGGTAGCACCCGCAACCGTCGTCGTAGGCGCGGCCCCGGTAGTGGTGGTTTCCTCCGCATCCGAGCCGCCGCACGCAGCGATCAGGCCCATACACGCGATCAACACAATGATCCGTCGCATCAGGTATGTCCTCTCTGGGATTGAGCCCCGAAGCTACTCCTGTCGAGTTCCGGGCAACAGGCAACAGGCAACCGCCTTAGGCCACCTCGAACAGCCCCGCCGCCCCCATGCCTCCGCCGACGCACATGGTGCTCACCACGTAGCGGGCGCCCCGCCGCTTGCCTTCGATGAGGGCGTGACCGACCAGCCGGCTCCCCGACATCCCGTACGGGTGACCGATGGAGATCGCCCCTCCGTCGACGTTGAGCAGTTCGTCGGGGATCCCCAGTCGATCCCGGCAGTAGACCACCTGGACGGCGAAGGCCTCGTTGAGCTCCCAGAGGCCTATGTCGTCGACGGTCAGGTCGAACCGCTCCAGCAGCCTGGGTACGGCGAACACCGGCCCGATGCCCATCTCGTCGGGAGCACACCCCGCCACCGCCACCCCGCGGTAGTACCCGAGCGGCTCCAGGCCCCGCTTGCCGGCAACGGCGGCGTCCATGACGACACACGCGGAGGCACCGTCGGACAGCTGGCTGGCGTTGCCGGCGGTGATGGTCCCGCCGAGCACCGGCGGCAGCCCGGCGAGCCCCTCGGCCGTGGTGTCGGGGCGGTTCCCCTCGTCGCGGTCGAGCGTCACCTCGACGCGTCGTTCCTCGCCGGTCGCCTTGTCCCGCTCCACCTTGGTGGTGGTGACGGCGACGATCTCGTCGTCGAACCGGCCCGCCTCCTGGCCGGCAGCGGTTCGTTGCTGGCTGGAGAGGGCGTATTCGTCCTGGATGTCGCGGCTCACCGAGTACCGCTCGGCCACTACTTCGGCGGTCTGGAGCATCGGCATGTACATGTTCGGCTCGATGTCGAGTAGAGCCGGATCCATCATCCGGTACTGGTTCATGTTCTCGTTCTGAACCAGGCTGATCGACTCGACGCCGCCGGCGATGACGATCGGCATCCCGTCGACCATGACCTGCTTGGCGGCGATGGCGATCGCCATCATCCCCGAGGAGCACTGCCGGTCCACGGTCATACCGGCTACCCGTTCGCTCAGCCCGGCGCGGAGTGCCGTCTGGCGGGCCACGTTGAGCCCGGTCGTCCCCTGCTGCATGGCGCATCCCAGGATGAGGTCGTCGGCCTCGTCGGGTTCCAATCCGGCGCGCGACACGGCTGCGGTGACGGCGTGGGCCGCCAACGAGGGACCCTCGAGGTCGTTGAACGCCCCGCGATACGCCTTGCCGATCGGCGTTCGTGCCGTCGAGACGATCACCGCTTCGCGCATTCCCGTGTCCTCCATGGTCGGCGAGCCACCACGGTACCCGAACCGCGCCGTGGTTCTCCCGCGCCGGCGCCCTACTCCGCTTAGAGTGGCACCCGTGAGGCGGACTCTCAGCGTCACGGCCGCCCTGGCCCTCTTCGCCGTGTCCTGTGACGTGGCGATAGAAACAACGACGACCACCGCCGACACCACCACGACCACCGCAGCACCGTCGGTAGGCCGTGTCCCGCTTGAACCGAACGGTCCGCCCATCGCCAGCCCCGGCGAACGCGGGGCCTACGTGGAGGCGATCCAGTTCTACCTGGTGTGCGTCGGACTGGCCCAACCCGACCCGGAGCGTCCCGAGGTCTCGATCGACGGCTCGTTCGGCCCGATCACCGCCTTCGCCGCCGCCTACTACCAGGCCCAGTTGCAGCGGGTCCCCTCGGGAGCCCCGGACGACGAGACCTTCGCTTCGATGGCACGGGAGTGCTCCGACGACCGCACCCTCGCCTTCCCGGTCGGGGAGTCGTCGGTGGAGATCGCCGGGAACGCGGCACCCGGAGACGACGAGACCTACGCTTTCGCCGGCCTCAACGGACAGGTGCTGCGCCTGACCGCCGTGGACGGCACCGTGTCGATCGTGGTGCTCGACGGCGAAGGCGAGCAGGTGGGCTCGGGTACCGGGACCGTCGACGCCGAACTCCCTGCTACGGGCGCTTACGCCATCCACATCTCCGCCGACACCGCCACCACCTACCGGCTGATCGCTGAGGTCCGGTCGCCGAACCTCCTCGTCACAGAGTTCGGGCAGATGGCGCTCCAGGCCGACGGCACCGCTCTGGAACTGGCCTCATTCGGGAGCGAGGCCGAGAACGCCATCGCCGTGATGGGCCTGATCCTGGGCGTTCCGTTCGAGGACTCCGACTGGCGCGACGACGTGGCCGCCTGCCCTGGCACCCACCGCGTCGTCACCTGGCTCATCCAGGCCGGGTTGGGGACCGATCAGCACCCCGCCGTGTTCACCGCCTACTTCGCCGAGGTGAGCGGCCTGCCGTCGTTCCTCGAGTACGCCTACTTCACACTCGACATGCAGGCGCTCGATCCGCTCGCTCAGGACCTCGGCACCGCCGGGGGCGCCAGCATCGGAACCACCCTCGAGCAGTTCCTCGGGTTGGAGGATTACGAGGACGTCACCCTCGGCTCCGGCGGCACGGCGACGGTGGACGATGGGGTCCTGATCACCTTCACCGTCTCCGGCGGTGACACGCCCGATCCACAGCTCACACGGGTTCGCAGGATCGAGGCCGGCGCCGGCGGCTGCGACTCGCTCTGACCGCTCCCGATAGCCTGGGGCGGGTGATGTACGAGGGCCGTCTCGACGAACCGCTGCGCGCTCCCGCCCTGCTGGTCGCCTTCGACGGCTGGGTGAGTGCCGGTGCCGCCGGTACCACCACACTCGACCACATCGCCGGCGACGCCGAACCGGCGATCCTGTTCGACTCCGATCGGCTGTACGACTACCGGGTCAACCGCCCCATCCTCGACTTCGTCGACGGGATCATGCGGCATCTCGTCTGGCCCGGAGCGGCAATTCGGATCGTCCGCACCGACGAGCGCGACCTCCTGCTGCTGTCGGGCGCCGAGCCGAACTGGGGATGGAAGGCGTTCTCTGAAGCCGTCGCCGAGATCGCCGTCGAGGCGGGTGTGGTTCAGCACGTGAGCCTGGGGGGTATCCCGTGGGCGGCCCCTCACACCCGCCCCACCGTCGTGGTCACCACCGCCTCTCGTCCCGACCTGGTCTCGCATGGCCCCAATTTCCCCGAGGGGCTGCTCCGGGTGCCGGCCTCGGCGGTGTCGGTGGTGGAGCGAGCCGTGTCCGAGCGCGGCATTCCGACGGTGGCCTTCTGGGCGCGGGTCCCCCACTACGTCGCCGGCATCTACTACCCGGCCGTGGTCGACCTGGTCGAACGCGTGACTCGCCACCTCGGCGTCGGCGTGGCCCTGGGGCCTCTGGTCGACGCTGCCGCCGAGCAGCGACGACAGCTGGATACCGCGGTGAGTGAGCAGCCGACCGTGGCGACGATGATCGAACAGCTGGAGGAGATGTTCGACGCCTCGGACTCGGCGCCGTCCGGTGAGGAGCTGGCCGCAGAGATCGAGCGTTACCTGCGGGAACGCTCCGGGGACGACTGACGCGGTGACCGGCGCCCGCCGCGCCGTCACCATCGTGCTGGCGGCGATGCTCCTGCCGCCATCCCCCGCCGGCGCGGGCGGGGACGAACCCCGTTCGTTCACCATCGTCGCTTCCGGCGACGTCCTGGTAAGCCGACGGCTCGAGGAGCGCGCCCGCCTCCCCCACGGCGGTCACGACTTCACTCCGATGTTCTCGTCCATCGAACCGTGGATCTCTGGTGCCGACCTCGCCATCTGTCACTTCGAGGGGACTATCGCCCGCCACCGCGGAGAGGTGCAGCACTACCCCCACGTCCTCTCGCCCCCCGAGATCGTCACCGCCATCGCCGGCGCCGGCTACGACACCTGCTCGGTGGCCGGCAACCACACCCTCGACCGCGGGTGGGAGGGGGTCACCACCACCCTCGATGCCTTCGCCGCCGCCGGGCTGGGTCACGCCGGCGTCGGTCGGACCTTCACGGAGCGCCTGCCCGACCTCCACGATGTCGGGCCAGCGGTCGTGGGCCACCTCGCCTACACCTACGGCGTCAACGTCACCGCGCCGGACCGCCCGGGTCATGCAGTCAATGTGATCGACCCCAACGCGATCCTCGCCGACGCCGCCGCGGCGCGCTCCCGCGGTGCCGACTTCGTGGTGGTGTCGCTGCATTGGGGCGACGAGTACACGACCGGCCCGAGCGAGGCGCAGCGGAGCCTCGCCCGAACGCTGCTCGCCTCCGACGACGTCGACCTGATCCTCGGCCATCACGCCCATGCGGTGCAGCCGATCGAAGTGGTGCACGGCAAGTTCGTCGTTTACGGGATGGGCAACCACCTGTCCAGCCTCAACTCGTTCGTCGATCCGCCGTTCGTCGGTGCCCAGCACGGGCTCCTGGTGCAAGTGGTGGTCACCGAACAGCCGTCAGGAGGCTTCGCCGCCGGGCGGATCGACGTCGTCCCCACCTGGGTGCGAGACGGCGACTTCCGTATCCTTGCGGTGCAGCAGGCACTCGCTCTCGACCTGGCCCCCGAATACTTGCTCGCCGCGTCGCTCGCCGACACGGTGCGCCGCGTCTGGGCCCTCGACCCGGAGGGTGTGACGCTGGCCCCGGCCCCATGGCCGGCCGTCTCCTGCGCCGGACGGTGGGCCACGATCGTCGGCACCGACGGCAACGACCTCCTCGTCGGCACGCCCGGCTCCGACGTGATCGCCGGACGGGGAGGGGACGACACGATCGACGGGAACGGTGGCGACGACGTGATCTGCGGTGGTGCTGGCGACGACCTCCTCCGTGCCGGGCGGGGACGATCCCGCCTCTTCGGTGGCGACGGCGACGACACGCTCATCGCCGGCTCGTTTCGCGACCACCTCGTCGGCGGCGACGGCGCCGACCTCTGCCTGGGTCCGGCGGCGCTCACCGAGTGCTGATCGCGCCCACCGCGACCTCACCGCGGCCACCAGGGCGAGTCGCCGGGTCTCTTGCCTTCCTCCCTATTCGGCATCACCACCTACCCTCGGCCCACGATGACTGTCGGCGCCGACGGCGGCCCCACCAGCCTCCAGAACCTCCGGATGCTGTGCCGGCGCCACCACCGAGAAGCTCACCAAGGGCGGACTACCCCCAGCGGGAGTGAGATGGGGCTGTCCCCTCACCGCCACGAATCTGCCCAGTTTCTCGTCTTCACGCCTTCGACCGGCCATGCCGAGAACCGCTTGGCGAGCAGGTTGGTGACCCCGTCGCGGTGTTCCAGGGTCCCGTCGATCACCAGTCCCACCTGACGGCGGGCCACCTCTCGTTGTGCCTGCCACACGTCGGGCATCACCACGACGTTGAGCAGGCCGGTCTCGTCCTCCAGGTTGATGAAGATCACCCCGCGGGCGGTGCTGGGACGCTGGCGGTGGGTGACCACCCCGCCGACCCGCACCCGGGTTCCGGTACGCAAGCCGCTGATCGCCTCGGCGACGGGGATGCAGCCCTCGGCGGTGAGTCGTTCCCGGATGAACTCGACCGGGTGGCGCACCGACACGCCGGTCGCCCACAGGTCGGCACGTGCCTGCTCGTCCTCTCGCATCCCGGGCAGCGTCGGCGCCTCCGCTCCCTCGACCAGCGGCAGCGTGCCGGGACCGATCCCGGCGAGGGCACCGGCCGCCCACAGACCCTCGCGCCGCGACACCCCCACCGACTCCAGCGCCCCCGCCGCCGCCAGCCCCTCCAGCGCGGCCAGCGGCAGCCCGGTGCGCTGCGCCAGGTCCACCGGTGACACGAACCGCCCGGCGGCCAGCCGGGCTGCCTCGATGCGGGTGATCTCCACCTCCCCCAACCCCCGCACGTATCGCAGGCCCATCCGCACCGCCACCGCCTCGCGGTCCGGGTCGTCGACGGCACCTCTCCCCCGCCGCCACTGCATCCCCAGGTACACCACCTCGTCGGGATCCATCTCGTGAGGCACCACCGTGCAGTCGTGGTCGGACTCGTTGACGTCCGGGCCCAGCACCACCACCCCGTGGCGGGTGGCGTCCTGCACCAATGTGTTCGGGCTGTAGAAGCCCATCGGCTGGGCGTTGAGCAACCCGGCAAGTGACTCGGCCGGCCAGTGGTACTTGAGCCACGCCGACATGTACACGATGTAGGCGAACGACACCGAGTGGCTCTCCGGAAACCCGAAGGAGGCGAACCCCTGGAGCTTCTCCCACAGCTCGTCGGCGGCCGCACCGGTGATCCCCTGCGATGCCATCCCCGCCAGCGTCTCGTCGCGCAGCTTGTCCATCTCCTCACCCGCCCGCTTGTGGGTCATCGCCTGGCGCAGCCGGTCCGACTGCCCGGGCGTGTACCCGGCGCACACCCGGGCGATCTCCATCAGCTGCTCCTGGAACACCGGCACCCCGAGCGTCTTGCGCAGGATCGGCTCGGTGAGCGGATGCGGGTAGCGCACCGGCTCCTCCCCGTTGCGTCGACGCAGGAACGGATGCACCGAGTGCCCCTGGATGGGACCGGGGCGGATGAGGGCCACCTCGATCGCCAGGTCGTAGAACGTCTTCGGCTTCATCCGGGGCAGCGTCGCCATCTGCGCCCGCGACTCCACCTGGAACACCCCCACGGTGTCGGCCCGGGTGAGCATCTCGTAGATCGCCGGCTCCTGCGGGATGGTCATCAGGTCGGGACGCACCCCGTGGCCCTCCTCGATGTAGTCGACGGTCAGGTGCAGGGCGTTGAGCATCCCCAGCGCCAGCAGGTCGAACTTGACGATGCCCATCGAGGCGCAGTCGTCCTTGTCCCACTGGAGCACCGAGCGGTCCTCCAGCCGCCCCCACTCGAGCGGGACCGTCTCCCACAGCGGCCGCTCGGCGATCACCATGCCCCCCGAGTGGATCCCCAGGTGGCGGGGGAACCCGTCGAGGCGGCGGCACACGTCGAGGATGAAGTCGGTGATCCGTCCCTCGGGCAGGTCCAGGTGCTCCTCGATCTTGTGGGGGCTGCGGGTGTCGAGGAACTTGGTCATCCCGTTGACCTGCGCCTGGGTGAGCCCGAACGCCTTGCCCACGTCCTGGAGCACCGAGCGGGCCCGGTAGGTGATCACGTTGGCCACCATGGCGGCCCGCTCCCGCCCGTACTTGTCGTAGCAGTACTGGATCACCTCCTCCCGACGGTCGGCCTCGAAGTCGACGTCGATGTCGGGGGGCCGTCCCCGCTCCGCCGACAGGAACCGCTCGAACGGCAAGCCCAGGCGGATCGGGTCGACCCGGGTGATCTCCAGGCACCGGCACACCGCCGAGTCGGCGCCCGAGCCGCGGATCTGACACAGGATGTCGCACGACTCGGCGAAGCGCACGATGTCCCACACCACCAGGAAGTACCCGGCGAAGCCGAGTGAGTCGATGATCCCCAACTCGTGCTCGATGCGGGCCATTGCCACCGGGTCGATGCCCTCGGGGCCGTCGCCGGGGTAGGCGCGGCGGGCACCCTCCAGGGTGAGATGCCGCAGGTAGGCCATCTCGTCGTCGAATCCGGAGGGCATGTCGAAGTCGGGAAGCCGCGGCGCCACCAACCGCAGGTCGAAGGCAAGGTACGACCCCAGGTCGGCAGCGGTATCCACCGCGCCCGGGTACCGGGCCATCCGCGCCGCCATCTCCGCTGGAGACTTCAGGTATCGCTCGTCGGTGGCCGGCCAGTGACCGTGTCCCCGGTCGAGGTCGCGACGCCCACCGACGGCGGCGAGCACCTCGGCGAGGTCGGCTTGGGAGCGGTCGTGATAGTGGACGTTGTTGGTGGCGACCACCGGCAGCGACAGTCGCGCCGCCACCTCGGCGAGCAGGTCGTTGCGGGCGTCGTCGCCGGGCATGCGGTGGTGCCACAGCTCCACGAAGAGCCGATCGGGGAACAGGTCGCGCAGCCGGGCGGCGGCGGCGAGCGCTCCCTCCAGGTCGCCGCGTGCCGCCGCCGCCGGGACCGCCCCGTGGTGGCAGCCGGTGAGGGCGATCAGCTCCCCCACCTGCGCCGCCGCGGCCAGGTCGTCGTAGTCGTAGACCGGCCGGTCCTTCTCCCCCCGGAACTGCGCCTGCGACACCAGCCGCGAGATGGCCACATACCCCGCCGGGTCGGGCGCCAACAGCACCAGATGATCGGTCGGCGGCACCACCAGCGGCTTGGTCCCATGGGCGCGCACGGTCCGGCCACGACGCGCCCCATGTCTCTCTCCCCCCGTAGGGGGGAGTACCGCCGAAGGCGGGGAGGGGGGAGGGTGATCGCGCTCGAGGCCTCTGGAAAGTCTCTGGCTGTTAGCTGTTAGCTGTCTGCTGTTAGCTGCCTGCCGCCTCGGCAGGCCCACCTCCACCCCGTACACCGTCGGCAGCCCGGCGTCGGCGGCGGCGAGGCGGAACCGGGCGGCACCGTAGAAGCCGTCGTGGTCGGTGACCGCCAGCGCCTCGTACCCGAGATCGGCGGCCCGCTGCGCCAGGTCCTGAGGATGCGACGCCCCGTCGAGGAACGAGAAGTTGGTGTGACAGTGCAGCTCGGCGTAGCGGACCATCGCAGCAGCCTACCCGAACATATGTTCGACGCTCTGGGCTGGAGACTGAGGTTGCCTGCCTGAGCGACTACTCGACCGCGGGATCCTCATCGCGGTGTGAGTCCAGCGCCAGCAACGCCCAGGCTCGGCCTGCGTCGGGGTCCTCGACGGCGATCGACGCCGACCAGCCCGGGCGGGCGTCGGCGGGTTCCCAGGCGACCCAGCGCAGGCGGGAGATCGCCTGACCCAGGTCATCCGGGTCGACCGGCCATTCCGTGCCGGTCAGCACCGAGGCCGTCCACCAGGCGGCGAAGCGACCCATGGGACTCCCCCGGCGCCGGGCATAGGCCCCGCCGCTGGCACCGGCCCAGGCCATGCGGGCCACCGCCAGCGCGGGACTGATCTCGACGGCCAGCACCGGGCCGGAGAACACGGCACCGATGGCGTGCTCTACCGAGCCGTCGACACCCACGGCCGTCACGGTGCCGTTCGACTGATCACCCCACGGTGCCGCCAGGGCCAGCAGTGCCTCGGCACCATCGTCGACGCCACCGTCGGCGCCCGCCGCCACTTCCCACTCCCCTAGCCGCGGCATCTCGGGCGCCGGGAAGCCCGCTTCCGACCCCTTGTACTCGGCGACCTCGTACCGCGGTTCCCAGGGCTCGGGCATGAAGGGCAGGTCCAGCAGCTCGTAGTCCAGATCCGGATCATCGGTCGGATCGTCGCCACGCAGTGCCCGCTCGTAGGCGACGAGCGTGCGGGCGGGTCCGATCGGAACGTGGTCGGCGAGGTCCGCCCAGGGGTGCGTGCTGGCGGCGACCTCCCAGAGGGGGCCGAGTGCGAACCGACCGGCGTCGTCCACGACGACCGGTCCGGCATACGACGCCGGCGCCTCCAGGGCGAGGCGATACTCGGCGTACTCGGCGGCGGGCCACATCTGGAGACCGCGCTCGATCACCGCCCGACACCGGTCCCTGGTGGCGACGACCGAGTCCCAATCCCGTGAGGCACACAGCCCGTCGACCAGCCGCACCACCTCGTCGAGGTCGCCGCCGTCGATGGCGTCGGTGAGGGAAGGATCCACGGCTACCGGCCGCCAGCTCATCGGCGGATGTCAGCGACGTGCCAGGCGAGTCCTGCGAGCAAGAAGAGCGCGAGGCCGATCCCCGCCCACACGATGGAACCAAAGGTCACCGCAGCGAAAACCGACCCCGCGCCGAGCAGCGCGCTGACAAACCCACCGATCGGCGCGAACCCGACCAACCCTTTAGGAACCCACCGCGCGATCCGCTCGATCATCCCCCGAGGCTATCGCAACGGGAGGCGGACGACCGGTAGCCGGTAGCCGGTAGCCGGTAGCCGGTAGCCGGTAGCCGGTAGCCGGTA